>JAWVDC010000001.1:0-20440 GCA_033857715.1 Gaiellaceae bacterium
TCGTTCATGACCCGGATCGTGCGGGTCCGGTCGCCATCGAGATCGCGAAGTCGGTGCGCTCCGACTTGAGCGAATATGTCGTGAGGGGCTCGTGGAAGCGTTTCGCGGAAGAAAACCCAACGCACGCGACGGAGGCCGAAGCCGAGGCTCACTGGCGGAATTGGGTCCGGCGCGAGGACCCGACCCTGACCCGCTCTGGCGGAGCACGTCGACACCGAGCGCCCGCCGACGCTACGCCACCACCCACTCGGGGCGTCAGTCCTCCGCCGGCGAAGGCGAAACCGAGACCCGTCCTAGAGGCGCCTTGCCCACTCGAAGACATGCTCTCCGGCCTCGCGTGCGTGCGCGCCGCGCTCGAGGGACGCGGCGTCCCCGCGCCCGAACAACGGAGCCTGTCGGCATGAATCGCCCCTGAGCGGCCGGCTACTCCGCCGGTTCGACGTCGATCGTTGAGAGCGTCGTCACCAGGCGGAGATGCGCGTGGTCGACTCTCTCCGAGCACACGATGGCGAGCTCCTGGTCGTCGTCCTCGTCCTCGTCGTGCTCGAGCACGGGGAGGTGACGCTTTCCCACGGGGCCGACCTCGACGAAGTCGCGCAGCGCGTACATCTCCTTCGAAGCGAGCATCTGCGCCATTCCTCCGGCCTCTACCTGGCGGATCCGCTCGCGCGTCAGGTTCATGATCTCTCCGACGCGCTCCAGGGTGGCCCCGCCTCCATCAGCGATGTCGAGAGAGCACGACTCGGCGAGCTCGTGGGGCTCCAGGTCGGGGAAGTTCAACTTGATCGCGCCGGTTCTTGCGGAGACGTCGAGATAGAGATGGTGCGCGCACGAGACGAATGGGCACGGGCGGACGCCATCCACGCAGTCCGCGCGAGTGACCGGCCGCTGGACGTCCTCGTGCTCGTCGGTCGGGTAGAGCGCGCGCCCAAGCTCGATCTCACGCTTCGGAATCCTTTTCACGCTAATGGAGCGTGCGCGGACGACGCGCTTGCGTCGGCTCCGCCAAGACTCGCGGCTCTCACCCTGGGCGCGAGTGCGAGACCCGGTTCCGGGCGCGACACGAAGGTCAGCCTGGACGTCGGGTGTCTCGACGTCCTCGTTCAGCGGCTGCGGATACATTTCGAGCGGCCTGCCCATGATCGACCTCCTTCGAACGGGCTGAGCCTTTCGTCCGGTCGATGTATCGACGCAGCAAGCGATAGGCGCGTGCGATCGCCTCTCGCTTCCCTGCGTCGGTGACCCCGGCGATCGGGTTCAGCTCGTAGCGCGTGAGGGTGCCTCGGCTGGTACCGAGGTGTTCCGCCATGTGCTCGAGCGAGATCCCGAGAGCGCTCCGGACTGCGGCCTCTCCCATTCCCGTTGATTGTATCTTGCACAACGGAGCCCGCTACACGAGCTTCGCTGCACCGAGCTCGTAGCACCAACCTCGTGCAGCTCCGTGCGACCCATGGACGCTACGGATGCATGGGTGGATACGGCGGTTCAGGTCGGCGGCGACGACGACACGATCAACAGGCTCTGCGCGCTCTGCGCCGCTCGAGCCAACGTCGACGCTGCCCTCGTTCGCGCCGGAGTCGAGATGGTCACCGTGGTCGCTCGGTACACACGGACCCGGTTCGGGACGGCAGCAGTGGAGCGCGCCAAGGCGATCCTCACTTTCCCCGCAGGCTCCACGCAGGTGGGCGAGGGTCACTCGCGCGAGGAAGCCATCGTGAACGCGCTCGAGCTCGCGGGGCTTCTGTGATCCCGTGGTGGCTCTTCGCGCTCTGGGAGCGGCAGCGCGTCGACGCGATCCGTCGCTGGGAGCGCGCTCACCCATGAACGGCGAACCGGACTCCGGGCAGCTCGTCGAATGCCGACTCAGGTGCCGTCACTGCCAGGCCGCCCACTCGATCGCGCTGCCGGCGGAGAAGCCGATTCGAGAGGCGCTGTCCGCCTGCTCATGCCCAACCTGCGGACGAAAGGGGTCACTTCGACTCGCCCCTGCGCCGCTGCCCGCTCCCCCTCCCCTCCGCATCGGAAAGTACGAAGAACCCAACGACGAGCTCGGTGACGAGGAGCTCGTCGCACGACGCCCATGGAGGAATTGATGCCCGAAGAGAAGCCGTCGGTCGACGACATCATGCAGTACTTCACGTACGAACATCTCCCGGAGAGACTCTGGAATGTGTCGAAGCCGTTCTGCGAGCTTGCGAAGCTGATCGTCGGCGAGCGGAGCTTGCTCGATGACACGCTCGATGCCCGCGACATCAGCGTCTTCCCTCTCAAGCGCAATGCCGAGCGCAGCGTCTCTCTCCGGAAGCTCCTCGAGGCGAAGGACGCCGCGGTTCGCGCCGCGGTGGCGCGGTGACGTCGGTGCACCAGCTCGAGCTCGGCCTCGATGAAGGGGATGCCAAGCCACCGTCGACGCGCCCGGCCCCACCGATTCGGAGGCCGCGAGGGTTCGCGGCGATGGACCCGGCCAAGGTTCGAGAGATCGCCAGCAAGGGCGGCCGCGCTGCGCATGCGCAGGGTACCGCTCACCAGTTCACGACCGAGGAGGCGCGCGTCGCCGGGAGGCGGGGCGGCAACGCTCCACACGTGCGCCGAGGGCGTGGGAGGCGGACGCCATGACGTGGCCGTCGGCGTTCTTCTATTCCATCCTCGTCCTCGGCGCCGTTGTCGCCCAGGTGATGGCCGTCGCGTTGTGGGGGACGATCCGGCTTCGCATGGCCGCGGCCAAGCGGCCGATCACGGTGAGCATCAACGGCTTCGAGCTCGCAGACGTCCGGGCGCTCGAGCGCGCACTCGAGGGCGCGCTCGAGCGGGCCTCCGTCGACACCGACGAAAGAGCTCCTGACGCCAACTGAGCGCCGGCACGATGGCTCCAGCGCGGCCCCCGACGGGCCCCGCGAACAGTCAGGGGGACTTCGCCTCCTTCGGGGGTCGCGAAAAAGACCCGGGAGACCCACCGAAAAACACGATCGGGCCAACCGGGCCACCCAGGAGCGACGGACGATGCCACGAGAAATCCTGCGTGCGATCGAGGCCCCGAACGACGGCGTTCGTCGGCTCCGCGAGCTCCTGCGCTTCCAGTCTGCGGCCCAGCTCGCGCTGCGCATCGGGTCTGATCCAACGGCGGTTCGTCGGTGGGCGCACGCGAAGCGCACCCCCACGCCGCAGTGGCGGCAGCAGATGGAGACGGTGCTCAAGATCCCCGTGTACGCGTGGGAGGACGACGACGCGCTGACGACGCGCCGGCTCTGACCCCTGGCCCGCCGTGGCCCGATCGAGCCCGTCTCGGCCCGCGGCGGCCCGGTTTGGCCCGTAATTCGGCAGACGCGCCACAAGCTGCTCTCGCCTGAGGCGCTCGATCCCTGCACGATAGAAAGGTGGATTGCCCCGTCTGCGACCACGAGAGCCGCCTCGAGATCGAGGCCGCTGCCGCGAAGCCCGGTGTTGACCTCTTCGAGGTCTGCGATCGGTTCCGCGGCGGCGGCTATCCGTTGAAGCGTGCCGCTCTCGCGAAGCACATGGCCTCCCACCTGCGCGCTGGGCAGTCAGGCGACATCCCCCCCGTCGACGTTCAGCGCGCACCTCCATTGGCCGCTGTCGACCGCTCTGGAGCGAAGACGCTCGAGCGGCAGCGCGCGCCTTAGATCTCTCTGCGTGCCGCGGACCCGGCGCCTGGGGCTCTAACCCTCAAGGTCGCCGGTTCGACTCCGGCCGTGGAGGCCAACGAAGAGGAAGCCGCTCCCGCCACCTCGAGGAGCGAGGAGATCAGCGCCCGCGCCATGGCGACGCCGAGGACCGCGCGCGAACGCGTGGACCGGCTGGTCGATTCGCTCCAGGAGCTGATCGACGCCGTCAACAGCGACGACGAGGCGCCCATCGGCGCGAAGGTCGCGTGTCTCCGGGCGATGACCGGTCCTCTCCGCCTCCTCGCTACGCTCACCGGCGAGGCCGGCGCGAACGAGGCGACGATCGCGAGCTCGCCCTTCTACCGCCGCATTCGAGCCGCGGTCGTCGACGCGCTGCGTCCGTACCCGGACGCGGCGCGCGCCGTGATCGCGTCGATCGAACGCGTCGAGCGCGGCGGATCGAGCGACCTCGAGGCCGCGGCCGAATGACGACGGCGACCGTCGCGGAGGTCACACGCGGAGCTCGCTCGAAGGCGAGGAGCCGACCAACGTGCGGCAGCGTGCTGACCGGCGACCTGGTCGCGATGCTTGCCGACTCCCTCGGCATCCAGTGGCCAGACGCTCGGTACTGGGACCGCCCGGTCGCGTTCGCCGAGGAGATCCTCGGCATGCGCGTCTCGCCGGGCCAGGCGCGGATCCTCGAGGCCTACGTCAAGTACAAGCGCGTCACCGTCCGCAGCGGCCACAAGATCGGGAAGAGCACGACCGCGGCGATCATCGCGCTCCACTTCTTCTGTTCGCTGCCGGACGCGCGCGTCGTCTTCACGTCGACGACGGCGCGCCAGGTCGACGCGATCCTCTGGCGCGAGCTCGGCAAGATCCGGAGCCGCGCGGGGTGCTGCGTCGCGTGTCGCGCGGCGTGCGCCCGCGAGCGACGCCCGGAGCCTCGGCCCTGCCCCCATTCGAGCCTCATCGGCGGGACGATGAACTCGCTCGCACGGAGCGGATTCCGCGCGAGCGACTTCCGCGAGATCTCCGGCTTCACGGCGAGGGACGCCGAGGCCGTCGCGGGGATCTCCGGCGCGAACCTCCTGTACCTCCCCGACGAAGCGTCCGGCATCGACGATGCCATCTTCGAGGCGATCGAGGGCAACCGCGCCGGCGGCGCGCGCCTCGTCATGTTCTCGAACCCGACGCGCACCGAGGGCGAATTCTTCAAGTCGCACACCGAGAAGGCCCTGCGGTTCGAGAAGGACGGCACCCCCGTCCTCGATGCCAACGGGACGCCCGTGGGCTTCTACTACGCGATCCAGGTCTCGAGCGAGGAGAGCCCGAACGTGCTCGAGCGCCGCGAGGTCTTCCCCGGGCTCGCCGGTCACGAGTGGGTCGAGGAGAAGCGCCTCGAGTGGGGCGAGGAGTCCGCCCTCTACAAGATCCGCGTCAAGGGCGAGTTCGTGACGAGCGAGACGGGGAAGATCATCTCCGTCGCGCTCATCACCGACGCCGAGGCTCGCTGGAAGGGTTCGTGCGACGATCGCGGACGCTACGTCCCGACGCCGGCGGACGGGCCCCTTGTCATCGGCGTAGATCCCGCGGGACCGAGCGCGTCCGGCGACGAGAGCGCGTTCGCACTGCGGCGCGGTCGAAGGATCCTCGGGGTGTACACGCGCATGGGCCTGTCCCACGAAGCCCACGTGGCGCTCGTTCGCGGGTTCATCACCGAGAACGCGAAGCCCCGCGAGCTCGTGACCGTCATCGTCGATCGCGAAGGCCCGGACGGGTATGCGATCTGGAAGCTCCTCCAGGCGCACGCCGAGCAGCATCCCGCGGAGCTCCGCGTCGTAGGCCTCCGAGCCAGCGACAAGGCGCACCGACAGCCGCACCTCTACGGGCGAGCGCGCGACGAACTGTGGGCGAACCTGCGGGCGTGGCTCGTCGACGGCGGCGAGATCCCGGAAGACGCGAAGCTCGCCCGCGAGCTCCACGCGCCGGAATGGATCGCGCTCGTCACGGGCGTCCTCAAGGTGACGTCGAAGGATGATCTCCGGAAGGCGCTCGGGCGCTCGCCGGACCGCGCGGACGCCGTCGCGCTCGCCGCCTGGCAGCCGGTCTCGTGGGACGCGGCGCTCGAGGCAGGACAGGCGCCCGCGCCGCCGCCGGCGGCGAACGTCTATGACGAGCCGCGCGCCGTCGGGCTCGATCCCTACGCAGGCGCCGACGTGTGGAGGGGCCAGTGAAACTCCGCGAGCGCGTGGCCGCGCTGCTCGGCGTCTCCGCGTACACGGCGCCGGAGCGCGCCGGCGCCTCGATGAGCGAGGCCGCGATCGAGAAGATCCGATCGCTCTTTGGCGGTCAGCTGACGCCGCTCCACTCCTCGCAGCTCCGGTGGTTCCTTGCCGATCTCGAGACCGCGATCTATCTCGCGGACCGCGGGGACCTCTCTGCCGCGGCTCGCCTCTGGCGCGCCATGAAGATCGACGGCTCGCTCGTCGGCGTATTGAAGACCCGAACGCAGAGCGTCGCATCGCTTCCGAAGCGGTTCTCAGGGGACGACGACATCGTCCGCGTGCTCCAGGGCCGCGACGGCGTCCGCTCCGTGTTCGACGCCATGTGCCCACCGACCGAGCTCACGATGATGGCGGCCGACGGGCTCGGCATCGGGGTCTCGCTCGGCGAGCTCCTCCCCGTCGAGGGGCGCGACTACCCGGTTCTCGTCCGGCGCGATCCGGAGTTCCTGCGGTACGTCTGGGCCGAGAACCGCTGGTACTTCCTCTCGATCGCGGGACCCCTACCGATTACACCAGGCGACGGCAAGTGGGTGCTGCACATCGAGGGGGGCCGGGAGGCGCCGTGGCAGGCGGGCCTCTGGCCCGCGCTCGGCGCGTCATGGATCCGGAAGTCCCACGCGCAGCTCCACAAGTCGAACTGGGAGGCGAAGCTCGCGAACCCCGCGCGCGCGGCGGTCGCGCCCGCCGCCTCCAGCGAGGCGCAGCGCGCCGGCTTCATCGAGCGGATGATCGGCTGGGGAATCAATACGGTCTTCGAGCTCCCGCCGGGCTGGGACGTCAAGATCATCGAGTCCAACGGCAACGGTCACGAGTCGTTCGACGAGACCGTCGACCGCTCGAACCGCGAGTACGCGATCGCCATCACCGGTCAGGTGATGACGACCGACGGCGGCGAGGGGTTTTCGAATGGCGACGTCGGCGAGGGCCAGCTCGAGAAGCTCGTCGCTGCGACGTGCGAGGCGCTCGCGTACACCATCAACACGCAGGTGATCCCGCCGTTCGTGATCGAGCGGTGGGGCGAGCTCGCGCTCGAGCGCGCGCCTGTCCTCTCATGGGACACGACGCCGCCGAAGGACGAGAAGGACGCCGCCGCCGCGCTGAAGGCCTTCGGCGACGGCGTCGCTGCGGCGAACGTCGCGCTCGCGCCCTACGGCAAGCGCCTCGATGCGGTCACGCTCGCAGCGCAGAACGGGTACCCGCTCGTGGACATCGAGCCGACCTCCGGCGGAAACGCTGGCGGAGACGGCGACGTGGTCAGCGACGACGTCGACGCGGACGACACGAACGCCAACGAGGACCTCGACGTCGACGGGAGGCGAGCGGCATGAAGGTGTAGTACACCCGCCGCGGACTGCTCGCGCTCGAGGCCTCGAGCTGGGGACAGGAGTTCCCGGACTCGGGCGCCGGCGGCCTGGAGGCGTGCGCGGTCGCCGACGGCACCGCCGCGATCATCCCGGTCCGAGGACCCCTCACGCAGCGCGCCGAGCTCCCGTGGCTCGACAACTACGAAGCCATCAAGGCGCGCGTTGCCGCCGCCCTCGAGAGCAGCGTGACCGCGATCGTCCTCGTGATCGACTCTCCCGGGGGCGACGCGGCCGGATGCTGCGAGCTCGGGCGCTGGATCCGGCAACGTGCCGTGGCGAGCGGCAAGGCGATCTACGCGTTCACCGACAGTGTCGCGGCGAGCGCCGCCTACGCGATCGCGTGCTCCGCAACCGCAGGCATCTTCCTGGCGCCAACGGCGCGCGTCGGAAGCGTCGGCGTCATCACGGTCGCGGCGGAGCAGAGCGCTGCCGATCGGGCGATGGGCCTCCAGTTCTCGGTCGTCACGAGCGGCGCGCGCAAAGCCGACGGACACCCGCACGTGCCCATCAGCGATGGCGCAATCTCTGCGATGCAGAGCCAGGTCGACGCATACGCCGCGCTCTTCTACGCGCACGTCGCGGAGCTCCGGGGCCTGCCCGTGGCCGACGTCCAGGCGCTCGAGGCCGCCGTCTTCATCGGCGCCGGCGCCGTCGGCGCCCGCCTCGCCGACCAGGTCACCACTTTTGACGAGCTCATCGCGATGGTCGCGAAGGGCGGCTCTACCACCGAGCTCTCCATCAGGGCGAAGGGATCAGCAGAAATGACGTTCGAGGAAATGCTCGCGGCCCTCCAGAAAGCCGCCGAGGGCGACGGCGAAGAAGCCGACAAGGCGAAGAAGATGCTCAAGGCGATCGAGCCGGAGGAAGCTCCGAAGTCGAAGAAGGACGCCAAGGCCGAGGGCGAGGACGACGAGGAGGAAGCTCCGAAGTCGAAGGACGCTACGAAGGCGATCGGGGGCTCGGCGACCGCCGAGCTCGCGACGCAGGTGCAGCGGCTGTCGGCGAAGGTCACCGGGCTCCAGTCGTACAAGGCCGAGCAGGAGCGGGCGAAGCTGATCGCCACGCGCCCCGACCTCGCGCCCGAGCTCGTCGCGATCCTGACGAAGAAGGACAAGGCCGGCGCCTTCATCACGCCCATGGCGACCGTGCGGGAGGTCTGCAAGGGCGTCCCCGGCGCGAAGAAGAAGGACCTTGCTGCGGCGGAGAAGGCAGTCGTGACGCGCGGTGCGGGTCAGGGCGGCAACATCCTCGGCGGCGTCACGCGCGTGTCGTCGGCGGCCGACGAGCTCGACAACGCGTTCGGGCTCACCCCTTCGAAGGGCGGCATCCGACGCGAGGGCGCGCGGATGGTCTTCGCAGCCATGACCCCAGAGGAGGCGCGCGTCGCGGCCTCGAAGACGAAGAAGGAGGCCTGAAATGAGCGCTCTCACGACCAAGTAGATGAGGAAAGAAGAGACCTTCAAGCTCGTCGAGCTCACGCTCGCCTCGGGCACGAAGGGCTTCCACAACGGGCGCGCGTGCTTCCGGAGCGACGGCAAGGTCGTCCCGGCGACGTCGGCGCCGGGCCTCCACCCGATCGGCGTCTTCAAGACGAACCCGAAGGAGTGCATCGACGCGACCTCCGCCGACAAGACGGTGACGGTCGACCTCGAGACGGAGAAGCAGGGCGAGTGGTGGGCGAACGCGACCGCCGCCGATGCGGTGACGGCGTCCGACGTCGGCAAGGTCGTCTACATGCTCGACGACCAGACGGTGACGATCACTCCGACCGGTCGATCCTCGGCAGGTCGCGCGTGGCGCATCAGCGCCACGAAGGGCGTCCTCGTCGAGAAGCTCAACACGGCTCGCGCCGTGCTCTCGCAGCCGACCCTCCCGGCGTTCGCTGCGGGCGACTCCGCCCCGACTGGCATCGAGCACGAGGCCGTCTACGACGTCCCCACGACGGCGGCGAACAGCACGATCACCCTCCCGGCCGCCGCGGCCGACGGTACCCGCGCTCACTTCCACGCTGACGGCACGAAGAACGGACACACGATCACGTACCGCGACGCGACCGGCACCGTCCTCCTCAACACCGCCACGACTGCGTCGAAGCGGCACCTCGCGACCGCGATCAAGAACGCCGGCAAGTGGGCCGTCAACGTCACCGTCGCGCCCTGATCCAGACCTCGAGAAAGAAAGAAAGAAGCTGAACGATGGGTGCACTCACTCCCGAATTTCTGATGGACCTCGAGTCTCGGATGCAAGTCGTCACCGAGAACGAGTACGTCCGGCTCGCCTCGAACGTCTGGTGGCCGCGCGTCATGAAGAAGCGCCCCACCGGCGCACGCCGCGAGATCCTCTCGTGGCTCCTGTCGACGGCGCAAATCGAGGACACCGGCCCGAGCGGCGGCAAGATGTCCTTCGACGAGATCCTGTCGAAGACCCAGGAGTACGAGACCGGCTTCGCTGGTCGCGGGCTCCGTCTACAGAAGGCGCAGCTCGAGGACACCGACGGAAACGGCGTCGATCTCGCCGTGAAGTGGTCGGGCGACATCGGCTCGTACATGGGCTACTGGCCGCAGAAGCAGGCGGCGAAGCTCCTCAAGAACGGGCACAACGCCGACGCGCTCTGCTACGACGGGCGCCCCTTCTTCGATGCGTCGCACCTGGTCAACCCGGGTGACGCAGGAGTCGGCACGTTCTCGAACGTCTTCACGGGCGCCGCGAGCGGATCGTACCCGGGCGCGTGCGTCATCGACGACAGCGTCGCGATGGACACCGCGCTCACCAACCTCTCCAAGGCTGTCGCCTACATCCGCGGCATCAAGATGCCGAACGGCGAAGATCCGCGGTTCCTGAAGCCGGTCATGCTGCTCGCGCCCCCGTAGATGCAGCAGCGCGTCGTCCAGCTCACGAACGCCAAGTTCATCGCGCAGGCGATCGGAGCGGCGGGAGGAAGCGGCGACGTCGAGGCGGTCATCCGATCCTTCGGGTTCACCGAGCCGACGATCGCCGACGAGCTCGCGGGCTTCGAGAACGACACGACGTCCTTCCTCGTTTGCGAGCAGCTCAGCTCCTCGCAGCTCGGCGGGCTCGTCTACCTCGAACGCGAGGCGTTCTCGATCACCTACTACACGGGGGCGACGCTCCCGGACTTCAACCGCCAGAACCTGCTCGAGTGGCTCACCCAGGGCCGCTACGGCTCCGGCTACGGCCACCCGTTCACGATCTTCAAGTTGAAGGGAAGCTGAGGCTTCCTCTTTCCGACCGCCCCGGTAGGCCTCGAGCCCCGGGGCTTTCGGGCTGTGGCCGCCCTGCTCACGCTAGAGACGTTCAAGACGCGCACGCTGATGCCAGCGGCCGACGTCGATCTCGTCGAAGAGCAGAAGGCGGGGTTCATCGCAGCGCGCTTGACGATGTGGACCAGCTGGATCGAGGCGCGGCTCCGGAAGCGCTACGCCGTGCCCTTCACCATCCCGACGCCGGAGATCGTGCTGGCGTGGCTCGTCGCGATCGTCACCCTCGAGGCCTACCAGGCACGCGGCTGGAATCCTTCCGACGCGCAGTCCGGCCAGATCGAGCAGGCCTACAAGGACGCGCTCGAGCAGGTGAAGGAGGCGGCAGATGGCGAGGGGGGCCTCTACGATCTCCCGGTCGCGCAGAACAACGCGAGCTCGGCGCTCGCGGGCGCGGCGCCGCTCGGATACACCGAGCAAGATCCCTTCACGTGGATGGACCGACAGGTGGAGGCTTACCGTGGACGGTGAGCTCACCGCGCTCGACGAGCTCGTCGCGAACCTCCGCCGCGTCGACGCCGTAGGCGTGGCGATCGCCGAGGAAGCGCTCCCGGAGGTGCTCGAGGAGGCCCGGCGGACCGCCGCGGCCGGCACGAGCCCCGACGGCGAGCCCTGGGCGCCGAAGAACGACGGCGGCCGAGCGCTGCCGAACGCCGCGGCCGCGATCGTCGGCAGAGTCAGCGGCGTCACGAAGGCCGTGATCGTCCTCACGCTCGGCAGGCCGTACGTCTACCACCACGGATCGAAGGCGAAGGACAAGCGGCGACCGATCCTGTTCACGCCCGCGAACGGCGTCCCCCAGCGGATGCAGGACGCGATCCGTCGCGCCGCGGTGCGTGTCGTCGGTCGCGTCCTCGGAGGCGGTCGATGACGATCCGCATCCGCGCCGGGATCGAGCGGCTCATGACGAGCGTGCGCGAGTATCTGGTCGCCGCCGGCGTCACCGCCGAGGTGGGCTTCGGCTCCCGCGCGCTCACCAGCCAGACGAACCAGGGCCCGGGCCGCGCGAATCGAATCGTCTTTCTGCCCTACGAGCCGCGCTCCGGAGCCGCGGGCAAGCTCTCCGAGCCCGCCCAGGTCGGGCCCCGCGACGTCATGAGCGGCACGGACCCCACGGTGAAGGTCGGAGAGATCCGGGCGCTCGCCGACTGGCAACGGGACATGATCGTCTCGGTCTGGGCCTACGACGGAGCGGCACCGAACGACGAGCTCGCCCAGGAGATCGCGCTCGAGCAGCTCGTCGAGGCGACCATCCGTGCCGTGCACCACACCGGCTTCGCGACGATCGAGCTCGGCGCCATCAACGCGATCGTGCAGGGGGAACGCAAATTCGGACGAGAGAACCGCATGGGGCTCCGCCTCACGCACCCGCTCTACGACGCTCCGCAGGACGTCGGGTACCCGAAACCCATCATCACCAAGACCATCCAGACCGAAGACTGAAGGAGAACGCGCGACATGTTGCCTGGTGCAGAATTTCGAAAGGTCGACGGCGGGACCGGCGTGACGCGACCTTCGGCCGTGGGAGTGCTCGCGATCATCGCGGCAGCCACAGCCGGGACGCTCAACTCGGCAGGCAGCTACAACCGGCGCGACGTCGTCCAGACGGAGTGCGGTCTCGGCCACTTGCCGGAATTCAGCGCATACGTCATGGCCGTGGCGAAGAAGACGATCGTCGCCGTGCGCGCCGTCGCCTCGACGGCCGGGGCGTACAGCGCGATCACGAAGACCGGGGGAGGCACCTCCGTCATCACGGCCGGGGCAACCGAACCCGTCGACGACTTCAGCTGCGTCGTCGAGTGGACCGTGGGTCAGACGATCGGCACCACCGGCGCGAAGTACAGGTACTCGATCGACGGCGGGTAGACCTTCAGCAAGGTCCTCTCGCTCGGCATCGCGAACACGATCGCCATCTCCGACACCGGCGCGTCGATCGCGCTCGGCGCCGGCACCGTCGTCGCCGGCACGAAGGCCACGTTCACGACGACTGCACCGAAGGTGACGAACAGCGATCTGCCTGCGGCGCTCGAGGCGCTCCGCCTGACGAGCTCCCCGTTCGAGGCGGTGCTCGTCGACATGGAAGCGGACGTGGACACGGTCGGCGTCTGCCACCTCTGGATCCAGGACATGAACAAGGTCGGGAAGTTCCCGACCGTCGTTCTCACGTGCCGGAAGCGCGGCGCCGCCGAGTCGGAGACGACGTACAAGGACGCGGTCGCCGCGATCTTCGACGCAGCCGTGTCCCTCGACATCGTCGTCTGCTCCGACCTCGGCGATATTCCCTCCCCCATCCGCGGGATCCCCTTCGCTCGGGCGACCGGACTCTTCGTCGCCGCACGCGGGATGAAGATCAGCGTCGGCACCGACCCGGCCTACGTCGAGCTCGGGCCGCTCGACAGCGTCTCGATCACCGACGCGCGCAACAATCCGAAGTACCACAACGAGGACAAGTACCCCGGCCTCGACGACGTCCGGATCACGACCCTCCGCACGATCGAGGGCTTCGAGGGGGTCTACATCACGAACGCGAACCTCATCTCCGCGTCGGGCTCCGACTTCGTCTACTGGCAGCACGCGCGGTGCCTGAACCTCGGATGCCGGGTGACCTACCAGCTGCTCACGAAGAAGCTCTCCAAGGGCGTTCGAAAGAGCCCCCAGGTCGGCCCGGGCGGCGAGCGCTACATCGACGAGGCCGAGGCCGCGAAGCTCGAGGAGCTCGTGAACGCCGAGCTCGATCGCCAGCTCGTGACGCCGGGCGAGGTCGACGACATGGCGTGCATCATCTCGCGCACCGATGACATCCGCAGCAACGCGGGCGCAGAGGTCAACGTCGAGCTGCAGAGCGTGTCGCTCGGGTACGTCAAGAAGTTCAAGGTCGCGGCCGGATACGTGACCGCCATCGAGACGCCGTCCGCGGCGCAGTGAGGAAGAAGCCATGGACGACATCGTTCGCTGGAACAACAACGTCATCTCCGCAAAGTCGTGCGCCTTCGCGCTCGACGGCGTCCCGTACACGAGCTTTCAGGCCGTCGACTACGAGGACCAGCTCGACACCGAGCTCGTGCACGGCAACAACAAGGACGGCGCGCCGATCGGATACACGAGCGGCGAGTACAGCGTCTCGGGCTTCTCCTTCAGCATCCTGAAGGACGTCTGGATCTCGTAGATGCTCCCGCAGCTCGCGCTCCTGGGGCTCGCCGCCGGCGCGCCTGGCTCGTACGGCGCCGGGCGCTGGGTCTTCATCGCGCAATACCAGGAGGGCCCCCTGGTCGGGACCGACACGATCACCGGCTGCCGCGTCATCGGCAGCAAGACCGCATACGCCCAGGGGAACGGCAAGCTCGTCGAGGAAGTGAAGTGCGCTGCGCTCACGATCCGACGGAATGGCCTGACCCTGTTCAGCCCGACGAGGTTCCCGTGAGCAACGACGAGAAGAAGATCGAGACGCCCGAAGAAGAGCTTGCCCGCCTCCGGAAGGATCGGCAGGACCGCGAGGGCGCACGCGCCAAGGACGGCGTCGTCCGCGAGCTCGAGAAGGAGCGCCTGCTCGCCCGGTTCGAGTCCGAGCTCGGCGCCCGCGGGAGCGAGTTCCAGCTCCTCGACACGCGCCTGCCCGGCGATCCATTCGTCGTCATCAAGCGCCCGGCGATGGTGCAGTGGACGAAGTGGGACCAGTCGAAGCAGACGCCCACGGACAAGTACGAGCTCGTCGCCCCGAGCGTCGTCCACCCGAGCATGGAGCAATTCAACGAGCTTCGTCAGAAGCGCGTGGGCATCGAGTCCACGCTCTCGAACCTGATGGCGCCGATGATGGGCATCTTCGACGCGGAGGAGGCGGGAAAATAAATCGCCTCGTCGAACAGGCGACCATCGACGCGAGGATCGGCCGTGAGTGCCTTCTCGCGCTTCGGCGGGGCGACGACAGCAGTGACAACGATGAGCAGAGGCGCCGCGCAGTCGCGGGGCTCGAGCTCATCGCAGGTGCGTTCGGCGATCTGAGGAGGCTCCGCGTTGGGTTCATCGGGTGAAGAGGTAAGAGTCCCGATCGGCGTGCCGGTCGAGACAAACGCGTCCGCTGCGGCGGACGACGTCGCCGGCTTGCGCGACCAGATCTCGCGCAGCAAGGACGTGATCCGCGACGCGAACAATCACCTGAAACACCTCAGCGGCAGCTGCGAGCTGGTCAAGGCGGCGAAGAACCAGCTGAAGGCGGCGGTCGACAAGGAGAAGCTCGCCGTCGCGGCGGCGACCGTGAACCTCCTGAAGCAGGGCACCACGTACGACAAGCTCGCGCTCCAGGCGAAGGAAGCCGCGAAGCAGCAGCTCGAGTTCAAGAAGAAGACCGAAGACGCGCTGAAGAAGAAGAACGAGGAGCGTGCGAAAGGTTTCGGCGCCGCACTCGCCCGTCTCGGAGGTCCTGTCGGAGGCATCAGGGACAAGCTCGCCGGCCTCGGCGAGCTCGCGACGCACGTGAGCGGCAGCGGAGGTCTCGGCATGGCGACGCTCGCCGTCGCCGGACTTGCGGCAGCGGCCGCCGCTGCCGTCGCCGTGGTCGGGGCGCTCGGCTTCACGCTCGCGCGGTGGGCGATCAAGGGCGCCGACGCGGCGCGGTCGATGCAGCTCGTGCGCGACGCCTCGACGCGGTCGTCGCTGAGCGCGCGGAACCTCGGAGAGCAGGTCGACGCCCTTGCGATGAAGGTCCCGACGTCGACGGACGCGCTGAACCAGCTCGGGGCGTCGCTCGCCCGCAGCCGGCTCGGTGGGCAGCAGACGATCGACCTGATGAACGCGATGGCGCAGGCGAGCGCCGCGCTCGGTGACGACGCCGCCGCGAACAAGATGAAGGAGATCGTCGAGCGCGGGCGCCTTGCTCAGCGCATGTACATCGGCCTGACCGAGCTCCAGGGAACGGGCCTCGACTTCAGCGACGTCGCCGAAGCGCTGGCGACCTCGATGCACGTCGGCGTGGACAAGGCGCGGCAGGCGCTCCTCTCCGGGAAGGTGTCGCTCGGCGACGGGGCCAAGGCGCTCAAGGACGCGACGCAGAAGAAGTTCGGCGGCATCAACCTCCAGAAGATGATGTCCCTCGAGGGGCTCTCGAGCACGTTCGGGAAGATGCTCCAGTCTCTGACGAAGGGCATCGACCTCGAGCCGGCCGTGCGGGGCATCTTCAAGCTGATCCACGCCTTCGACGAATCGACGGCGACCGGAGCCATCCTGAAGCGCGTCGTCACCGTCTTCGGGAACGGGATCGTGAGCGCAGTCGAGAAAGGCGCGCCGCTCGTGAAGTCCTTCCTCCGCTCGACCATCATCAGCGGCCTCAAGGCGTACATCGTCTATCTCGAGTTCAAAAAGCAGATCGTCGACCTCGTCGACCAGATCAAGCGCCCGCTCGCGAAGACCGGCCTGCTCGGGCACGTCGACATGCTCGCCGCGAGCTTCGACGTGCTCGGATACATGGCCGAGGCGCCGCTCGCCCTCATCCAGCTCGCCCTCATCTCCGCCTCCGGAAGCGCCACCATCCTCAGCGGCGCGATCACATCGGTCGGCGCCGCCTTCGACTTCATCACGTCGCTCGGCTGGGAGGGGCTCGGCGGCTCGATCGTCGACGGCATCATCGATGGCATCACGGGCGACGGCGCGGGCAAGCTCGTGAAGTCGATCATCGGGCTCGGGGAGAAGGCGAAGACCGCGTTCAAGAACGCCCTCGGGATCCACTCGCCGTCGAAGGTCTTCGAAGGCTTCGGCAAGCAGACGACCGCCGGGTACACGTAGGGCGTCGACGGCACCGCGCCGGACGCCAAGCGGGCCATCACCGACATGGCCGCGCCGCCCCCGATGCCGGCGCCCGGATCGGCGCGCGCCGGCGCCGGCGCGAGCTCGGGCCCCTCGGCGGTGAGCGCAACGTTCAACATCACGATCGCGCTCGCCGGCGGCGACGGCGCGCCGTCGGCGGCGCAGCAGGTCCAGGACCCCGGACTCACCGAGGGCGTCACGAAGATGCTGAAGGAGGCGGCCGCGGCCGCCGGGATCGTGCTGGTGCAAGGTGCCTAAGGCCCTCCCGCTCGACCTCCTCAACTCGGCTACGCCGCCGGTCCAGGACTTCATCATCCTGCAGGGCCGCCGCTCGCCCGGCCGCGCCACCATCACGAACGCGGGATCGCCGCGCACCTGGGACAAGCAAAAGGGCTGGGGGATGAGCGGCGCGACGCTCATCTACACCGGCGACGATCTCTCCGACTTCGACGTCATCATCGACATCTGGGAGAAATCGCACTGGGGCGAGTGGAACGACTTCGCCCGCGTCCTCGAGAAGCGCTCGAGCGGCCTCGGCGCGAAGTTCCTGGAAATCAGCCACCCGGTGCTCTACCGCGCACCGCTCCGGATTTCGCAGGTCGCGATCCGCGACGTCACGCAGTTCGAGCAGAGCAAGACCGGCCTCTGGACGTGCCGGATCCTCATGACGGCCTGGAATTCGCCCCTCCCGGCGCTCGGGAAGCCGGACGGCACGATCCCGGGTGTCACCGGGGGCGGGATCACGGACCTGGATAACGATCCCGAGGCGCAGGCGCTGCTCGCCAAGCAGCGAGGGCTCGGAGGCGTGCTGTGACGCTCTTCCTGAACGGCCTCCGCGCGAGCTCGGTGCGCCTGATCACGCCTTGGACGGGCGCGTGGGCTGCCGACGTCGACGTCGACCTGGGCGCGCTCCCCGACCTCACGCCAGGCCCGGCGCTCCTCACGATCGGCACCACCTCGCTCGTCGGCACGATCGATCCCGCCCAGTCCGGCCGGTTCGGGCCGCGCGCCCGCGCGCGTGTCGTCGCCGGCGCCGGCGGGTGGGAGAAGACCGTCACGGCGAAGCACTACCACAACGACGGCGGCGTCCTCTCGGCCGCCGTGCTCCAGACGACGGCCGCCCAGGTCCTCGAGCGCGTCGTCGAGGTCGTTCCGCGCCGCTTCGGGATCGACTTCGTCCGGCCCGCGGGTCCAGCGGCGGGCGTCCTCCGTGGACTGTCGTGGTACGTGAACGCCGCCGGGGTCACCATCGTCGGCCCGCGGATCCCGACGCCGGCGATCCCCACCTCGGTCAAGGTCCTGGCGTGGGACGCTCGCAGCAAGGTCGCCACGATCGCCACCGAGGACGTCCTCTCGCCAGGAACGATCCTCGCCGACCTCCGCTTCGGCACGGCGAAGGTACGTGACGTCGAGCAGACGTGGGGCGACGGCGGCGCGCGCGCGACCGCGTGGACGATCGCCGTCGACGAGACCCCCGGGACGGACGGCGGCAACGAGCTCGTCGGGATCATCGGCGCGATCGCACGCGAGGCGGCCGGATCGCAGTTCCTCGCGGCCGTGAAGTACCGCGTCCTTTCTCAGCTCCCCGACGGGCGGTTCATGCTCGAGGCGGACGAGAAGTCCGAGAAGCATCCGGACCTGAAGGCGATCTCCCTCGCGCCAGCGGTGCCCGGCATGAGCGTGAAGGTCCCGCCGGGCACGATGCTTCACGTCGTCTTCGTCGACGGCGACCGCTCGAGCCCGGTCGTCGTCCGCTTCGAGGAGGGCCCCACCCCGATCGAGGTCTCGATCGACGCGGTGCGGGTCGCGGTGGGATCGCCCGGCGCCGAGCCTGTCGCCCTCGCGCCGGGCGTCCTCGCCCTCGCGGCAGCCCTCGGTGACTACGCGCAGGCGCTCAAAGCCTTGGGCCCTCTCGTGATCACCACTCCCGCAGCCGACGCGCTCGCGACCGCGCTCGCGCCGATCACCGCCCTCACCACCTCCAAGAAGCTCTTCGCCGAATGACGATCCTCGACCTCTCCTGCTTCGATGACCTCGACGAGCTCGGCTCGGAAATCACCGATCCGCTCGAGCAGCTCGAGCAGGACAACTACCACCGGCTCATCACGCCGCCGGGCCAGAACATCGATGACCCGAACTTCGGGCTCGGGCTCACGCGACTGGTCTCCGGGAGCTCGTCCGACATCGCGTCCCTCGGGCCTCGCATCGAGGCCGAGCTCCGGAAGGATCCGCGGAACGCCGAAGTCAGCGCGCTCGTCACGGAGCTCGAGCGCGGCGTCTACGACATCCAGATCCGGATCGTGCCGGACGCCGCAGCGCTCGGCACAACGGACCGCGAGCTCCTCATGCGCCTCGTCGGAAAGACCGACGGAACAGTGGAGCTCCTCTGATGCTGCCGATCACCACGCTGCTGCGCGCGATGACCGAGGAGGAGGTCTTCGAGCGCTTCCTCGAGATCCTTCGAACGCTCGGGATGCCCGTCGACAAGTGGCGGAAGGGCGCCGCGATCCGGGTCATCATCCGCGTCTGCGCCAGGCTCTACGCCGTCTTCACGGTGCTGGTGGCGGCGTTCATCGCGTCCGGCTTCCTCGAGACCGCGACGGCCGAGTGGCTGACGAAGCTCGCGAAGAACGTCTACGGCGTCGAGCGCCGGACCGCGACGTTCGCGCGCGAGAAGATCCGGCTCACGAACGCCGGCGCCGGCCTCTTCGAAGACAACGTCATCGGATCGGTGACCGTCTTCAATCCCGTCTCGAAGAAGGCCTACCGGAACGCGGAGCTCTTCACCCTCAGCCCGTTCGAGACGAAGGAGGTTGTCTTCGAGGCGGTCGAGGTCGGCTCGGCGAGCGCGGCGGCGGCCGGCACGATCAGCGAGCTCGAGACGAACCTCACGGGCGTCACCGTCACGAACCTCCGGGCCTTCATCGGTCTCGACGAGGAGAACGACGAGGAGCTCCGGCAGGCGTGCAAGGACAAGCTCGGTTCGCTCTCTGTCCGCGGTCCTCGCTCGGCATATGCATTTGCGGTCCGGGAGGCGAGGCTCGACGACGGAAACTTCGCGAACGTCAACCGGCACCGGATCTCCACCTCGTCGTCCACGGGCAAGGTGTACGTCTGGATCGCGTCGGCGACCGGCACGCCGCTTCCTGCAGACATCGCGGCGGTCGCCGACAGCATCGAGCGACGTGCCCGCCCCGACACGGTCACGGTCATCGTGCAGGGCGTCACGGAGGTCGCGGTCACGCGCGTCCTCGACGTCTGGGTGAAGCGCCGCGACGGCGTGAACGCGGCCGACGTGAAGTCGACGATCGAGACGGCCTTCGTGCGCGAGGGCGTCACCTACCCGATCGGCGGCCTCGCGAAGTCGCCCTCGACGCAGGGGAAGCTCTACGCGGACTGGCTCGCCGGCGTCGCGAAGCAGGCGTGGCCGGACGTCTTCGACGTCGACGGCACCGGCGCCGACGTGAACCTCGCGGCCGGTCAGGTCGCCTTGCTCCAGATCACGGCCAACGTGCGCCTGCAGGACGCCGGCTGATGGCGGGTAACGAGCTCCGCATCCGCGACCTGCTCGGGCGGCTTCTGCCGCCGTGGCTGGCTGACCGCATCCAGAACGGCCGAACGTCGGCGTTCAGGTTCCTCTATGCCCTCGTCGCTCCGCTCGACGCGCTGCTCGACCAGGTCCAGCAGGGTCTCGCGTCGTGGTTCCCCGGCCGAGGAACGCCGACGGCGCTCCCGTACAGCGGACGGTCGCGAGGGATCATCCGCAACCAAGGCGAGAGCGATGCGAGCTACGCAGAGCGGCTCGGCCGATGGCTCGACACGTGGCCTGAAGCTGCGTCGCAAGAGCTCATCGCCGTCGCGATCCATGAATTTCTTGCGACGCACCCGCGCGTCCGCGTCATCACGCGCTCCGGTCTCTGGCTCACGTGCGAGGCGGACGGGACGATCGTTCGGACGGAAGCCGCGTGGGACTGGGACAGCATCTCTCACCCGCAGCGCAACGATCCCGACGCGCCCTGGTGGAGCGACATGTGGATCGTCGTGCAGCTCTCCCCCTGGGCGCAGCGCCCCGGGACGCTCGGGGACCTCAC
>JAWVDC010000002.1:0-8226 GCA_033857715.1 Gaiellaceae bacterium
GAGGTGCAGCGCCTCGTGCGCGAGGCGGCCCAGGAGTCGGGACAGTGGGGAGGCGAGCCGTTCGACCGCGAGGAGTACGCGCGCGAGCGAGAGCGCGCGGCCCGCGAGGGCGGCGGGCCGGAAGCCGAGCGTCAGCTCGAGCTCGGTCCCGAGCGCGCCCTCGCTGAGCTCTACGCGGCCTAGGTCTGCGCGACGACGAGCGGCTGGTTCGTCGACGCAGGGACCCCGCCGGCCCGTTCGAGCGTCACGGCGATGACGGCGTGCGCGGGCACCCGACCGTTGAGCTTCACGCTGCTGCCTGCGAAGAGCCCTGCCGCTCGCGGTCTCCCACCGGAGGGGATGATCCACGCCTCATACGTCTTGCCCTGCGGCGCCGCACCGAGGCCCGACACGTTCAGCGTCGCGGTGTGATCGGGGGCGACGACGACCGCCGCGCTCACGATCTGCGTCCCACCGCCCGTCGTCAGGGCCGAGATGCCGAAGCCGACTGCCACGCACGCGGCAGCAGCCGTGGCAGCGAGGACGCGCGTCGTCCAACGCCGCGGCCGGAGGGGGATGACGTTCGTCCGCTCGGCTGCAGCAGCGGCGAGGATCGACTCCCGCAGGCGCGGCGGCGGAGCCGGCGACACGGCGCCGAACGCGAGGGCCGTTGCGGCCTCGTTGAGCTCCGCAAGCTGCGCGCGGCACTCCTCGCACTGGCCGAGGTGCTCCTCGTAGGCCTGCGCCTCGTCCGGCTCGAGCGCGTCGAGCGCGTAAGCGGCCGTCAACTCGTGGATGTCCATGACACCTCCGTTCCGGGGTCTCCGAGCAGCTCGCGCATCCGCGCAAGCCCGGCGAACATCCGGCTCTTGACCGTCCCGAGCGGCTGCCCGAGACGTTCGGCGAGCTCCGACTGGCTGAAGCCGCCGTAGTACGCGAGCTCGAGCGCCTCGCGCTGCGCATCGGGCAAAGAGCGCAAAGCTTCCTGGACGCGCTCGCGCTGAAGCCGCAGCCACGCGTCCTCGTCCACGCCGGCGACAGACGGCTCCGGCGCGTTCTCGAGCGTGTCGGCGCGGCGGCGCTGCTCGTGCCGGACGGCATCGACCGCGCGCCGGTGCACGAGCGTGAGGATCCATGTGCTCGCCTTGCTCCGCTCGGGCACGAAGCGCGCCGCCGTTCGCCAAAGCGCGAGGAACGCCTCCTGTACCGCATCCTCGGCGAGCACCGGGTCGCGCACGACGCGCAAGGCGAGCCCGTAGGCGGCGCGGCCGTAACGGTCGTAGAGCTCCGCGAGCGCCGACTCCTCGGACCGCGCCGCCATGAGGACGAGGGCTTCGTCGGAGAGATGGGCAAGTTGCCGACTCATCACCCCATATTCGCGGTCCACCACTCAATCGGTTCGGCGCTACGCTGAATTCGTGGCCACCCAGAGCGACACGATCCAGGTCGGCGGGGTCCGGTGTGAGCGCTGCGTCATGCGCCTCGCCCACGTGCTGGAGGGATTTGCCGGGCTCGAGTCGGCGAACGCGAACCTCATGGGCCAGGTCTCCATTGCCTGGGACGACGAGACGACCTCGCGCGACGCGATCGTCGAGCGCCTGTCGCAGTCCGGCTTCCCGGAGCTGACCCCGGTCTAGTCATGGCTCGGGGGTCGGCACGTCTACTCGTGCTCGCGGCCGTGTTGCTGGCCGTGGTCACGCCCGCGACGTCCGGCGGCGCGACGACGGCGTATCACCGCGGCCCGTTCGGCGGGCTCGGAACGTGGGTCGACATCTACGCGGCGGAATGGAACGACCCGGAGGCGGCCGTCGCGGCGATGGCCCAGCACGGCGTCAGCACCCTGTACCTCGAGACCGGCAACTACAGCCACGCCGCGCCGGTATTCCGGCCCGCCGATGCGGGACGCTTCATCGACGCGGCGCACGCGAAGGGGATCCGGGTAGTCGCGTGGTACCTGCCGTCGTTCCTCATCCTCTCGCAGGATCAGATGAAAGCGGTCGGCGCGATCCGGTTCCGCAGCGCGACCGGCCAGCGGTTCGACGGCTTCGCGCTCGACATCGAGGCGACCAAAGTCCGGTCGCTCGCGCTCCGCAACCGCCGCCTGCTCACGTTGTCGGCGCGGATCCGCAACGCCGTGCACCGCACCTTCCCGCTCGGCGCGATCACGCCCTCGCCGGTCGGGATGTCGCCCTACTACTGGCCGAACATCCCGTACCGCTCGCTCACGCACTACTACAAGGCGTTCTTGCCGATGGCGTACTCGACGATGCGGGACATCCACACGCGGTCGGGCACGCGCGCGTTCATGGCGTCGACGGTCTCGGCCATCCGCACTGCGAGCGGCGACCCGACGTTCCCTGTCCACATCATCGGCGGCCTGAGTAGCTCCATGGGATCGGAGGAGATCGCCGGCTTCGTCACTGCGGTCGACCAGAAGAAGCCGTTCGGCTTCAGTCTCTACGCCTTCGGCGGGACGTCGGCGGCGGCGTGGAGAGCGCTCGCGGCGCACTCGTAGCGGAATACACGAGCCGTTCGAGGCGTTCGTGCCCGCATGAGTGCCGCAGCTACCGTTGCCCGCGTGGACGAGTCGCAGGATGCGCAGCGGCTGGCTGCCGAGGCGCGTGACCGTGTTCGGTTCGAGGAGGACGCTCTCGCCCTCGCCGACCAGGTCTACCGCGTAGCGCGGCACCTCGCGAGCTCGCGCGAGGACGCCGAGGAGCTCGTGCAGGAGACGTACGTCCGCGCGTTCCGCAGCTGGGCGTCGTTCCAGCCGGGCACGAACCTGCGCGCCTGGCTCCTGCGGATCCTCACGAACCTCAACATCGACCGCGGTCGCAAGCAGCAGCGCGCGCCGCAGATGCAGGCGCTCGAGGCGAACGACTACTACCTCTACGACAAGCTCGCCGAGGACAACGGCCGGCCCACCGACGAGGAGCGCGTCGTCGAGCGGCTCTCCCAGGAGGACATCGTCTCGGCGCTCGCCGAGGTGCCGCACGACTTCCGCGACGCGATCGTCCTCGTCGACATCGGGGACTTCAGCTACGCCGACGCGGCCCAGATCCTCGACATCCCCGTCGGGACCGTCATGTCGAGGTTGCACCGCGGGAGGCGTATTCTCAAGGGGGCTCTTGCCGAAACCGCTTTGGAGGAGGCGGAAACATGAGCACTTACACGGACCCGTGCGCCCACTGCGAAGAGATGATGCAGCCGTACCTCGACCACGTCCTCACCGAGGCGGAGCGTGTCGAGGCGGAGTCTCATCTGGACGAGTGCGAGCACTGCCGGCGGCGCTACCGCTTCGAGGAAAGCCTGCGGGTCTACGTGCGCAAGGCGACCGCGGAGCAGATGCGGCCCGAGCTTCGGCAGAAGCTGTCGGCGCTCAGGGTCCCGCTGGACTGAAGTCGACGTCTCCGGGCGGCTTCAGATCGTCGCACGGGACGAGCCTTGCGGGCAGTGACCGCGCGCCCTCGTCGGGGATGCTCGCCCACGCGGCGCGCGCGAGGAGGACGGGATGGAGGCGGACACCGCCGTAGCTCGCGGCGACGACGTCGCCGCCGTTCCCGCGCCAGTCCTCGATCACGCGGTCGACGGCGCGCGGGTCGAGATCAGGCCCGTCGGCGAGCGCGACGACCGCTGCTTCAGCATGGATGGGCAACGCTGCAAGCCCCGCGCGAAGCGAGGCGCCGGGGCCGCGCTCCCAGTCGTCGCAGTGGACGTTCGCCATGGGCAGTTCATGTGCCCCACTCACGACGACGACGCCAGCCACGGTGGACGCCTCGAGCGCGGCGAGCACTGCGGGGAGAAGCGCCACTTGTTTCGGCGGCACGGCGCGATACCGCGACGATGCTCCAGCGGCGAGAACGATGGCGTAAGCGGACATGTCTTGTTGTCAGACGTTCGGACGTGGCTCAAAAGGACATCCGCCGCGTGCGGCTGGGGGAAATCGAACTCGGCCATGTCCGCACGGGACACGTCTGGTTGTCAGACAACTGGACGTGGCCCGAGGGAGCATGGTCCGTCAGCCGAGTTGGGCGAGGGCGCGGCGTACGAAAGCGCGCGCGACCGGGAGCTTCCACTCGGTGCGCGGGAGCGGCGTCGCGGCGTCGAGCGCCTCGATTCCGTCGATCCGCCACGGAATCGGCGCGACGCCCGCGAGCGCAATGCGCGTCTCGCCGCCGACCTTCGCGACCGCGACACCGACCTGCGGGAACGACCACGCCTTCCGGTCCATCGACTTGAGATACGCGCTCGCCTCGACCTCCCGCAGCTCGACTTCGAGGATGAGCTCGCCGTTCTCGAGCGTCGTCGTGCGCCGGTCGGCCTCGTCGGGGAGCCGGTACAGCTCCTCTACCGCAAGCTCGCGGCGGTTCGTCCGTAGCCGCGCGCCGAGCGCGATGAGCGCCGCCGCGACGTCGGACGGGTGCGCCGACGCGCAGAAGTCGTTCGCGAAGATCGCGTGCTCGCGGTGCTCTCCCTCGCGCGCGTGGCAGCGGTCGCCACCATGGAGGCGGCAGTTGTAACCGAGCCGCCAGTACCAGCACCGCGTCGCCTGCAGGAGGTTCCCGCCGAGCGAGCCCATGTTGCGGAGCTGCGGCGATGCCGCGAGCCGGCACGCCTCCCGGAGCGCGTCGGGGATCCCCGGCTCGACCTCGAGCTCTCCGAGCGTCGTCCCCGCGCCGATCACCCCGTCATGCACGCCGCGCGGCACTACGCCGCGCACGTCGACGAGCGTCTCCGCGCTCAGCAGTCCGTCATTCAGCAGCGGCACGACCTCCGTGCCGCCGTGGACAAACACGCCGCCGTCGAGCTCGGCAAGGTCAGACGGCCGCCGGAGCTCCACGCTTCTCCTTCCGCTTCGCGGCCTCGAGTGCGCGCAGCATCTCCTCGCGGGAGATCGGCAGCTCGTGGATCTCGGCCCCGGTCGCGTCGCGGATCGCGTTCGCGATCGCGGCGGAGATGGGCACGATCGGCGGCTCCCCGAGGCCCTTCGCACCGAGGTTCGTCAGATGCGTGTCGGGCTTGTCGACGAACTCGCACACGATCTCGGGCACGTCGGCAATCGTCGGCATCCGATAGCTGTCGAGCGTCGAGGTGAGCACGCGTCCGGTCTCCGGATCCAGCAGGCGATCCTCCGAGAGCGTGTGCCCGATCCCCTGGATGATCCCGCCCTCGACCTGGCTCGAGGCGCCGAGCGGATTGATGATGCGGCCGACATCGTGGATCGCCGCAACGCGCTCGACGACGACCTCGCCCGTCTCGACGTCGACTGCGACCTCGACGACGTGGACGCCGAACGTGAGGACGCTCATGCCGGTCGGGTTCGGCCCGCGCGCGCCCTTGCCGAGAATCTGCGCGTCTTCCAGCAGATCGACGACCTCGTGCACCGGCGCATCGCGCGGCAGGCCGCGCTGCTCGGCGATGTCCTCGATCTGCTCGCGCGCGTCGGCGGCGGCGGCGCGGACGGCCGGCCCCATCGACGGCACCGTCGACGAGCCGGCGGAGATGGACGCGTACGGCCCGCGCGCCGAGTCGCCGAGCACGACGTCGACGCGGTCGAGCGGCAGCCGCAGCTCCTCCGCCGCGATCTGCGCCATCGCGGTGCGCGTGCCGGTGCCGATGTCCTGCATCGCCGTGATCACCGTGGCGCGGCCGTCGGAGCCGATCCGCACCCATGCGTAGGAGGGAGGCCCGCCGCCGCCGTACCAGATCTGCGACGCCATCCCGACCCCGCGCTTCCACACGGCGTCCGACCGCGAGTGCACCTCATGACGCCGCTCCCAGTGCGGCTCCGCGCGCCTGTAGCACTCCTCGAGCTCCTTCGAGGAGATCGGCGTCCCCTCGTTCGTCGCCGCGTAGTTGCGGCGCCGCAGCTCGAGCGGATCCATGTCGAGCTTGGCGGCGAGCGCATCGACGAGGCACTCGAGGCCGAACGTCCCCTCGACGAATCCCGGCGCGCGGAACGCCTTCATAGGCGGCGTGTTGATCTTCGCGCCGTACGTCACCGTGCGGACGTTCTCGCAGTCGTACAGCATCTTCATCGGGCCCTCGGTGGACGCGTTCCAGCCCGTCCAACCGACGGCGTTCGTGAACTCGCCGTCGAACGCGACGATCGTCCCGTCGGAGCGCGCAGCGGCGCGCAGCCGCTGGATCGTCGCGTTGCGGTTGCCCGCCGCGGTGCTTTCCTCGCGACGCGTCAGCGCGGCCCGAACGGGACGACCCGTCCGCTTCGCGAGCTCGGCGGCGACGAAGGTGTACTCGTCCGGCCCGTTCTTCGAGCCGAAGCCGCCGCCCATGAACTCGCAGACGACGCGCACCTTGTCCGCCGGCATCTCGAGCGTCTCGGCGACCGCGTCGCGCACGCCCCAGATGAACTGCGTCGAGATGTAGACGTTCAGCGTGTCCCCGACCCACTCGCAGATCGCCTGGTGTGTCTCCATCGAGTTGTGGAGGACGGACTGCGTGCGGAACGTCGCCTCGACGACGACGTCGGCCTGCGCGAGCGCCTTCTCGACGTCGCCGCGCTCGTAGCGGCGCGGGTCGGCGGTGAACTGCTCGCGGCGGACTGCTTCGTCCGGGTCGAGGACGACCTCGAGCTCCTCCCACTCGATCGCGATGGCGTCGATCGCGGCCTGGGCCTGGCGGAACGTGTCCGCGGCGACAGCCGCGACGGCCGCGCCCGAGTAGCCGATCTCGTCCGAGAGCCCGTGCGCCTCGCCCGGCCCGATCGCCGCGCGCACGCCCGGCAGCGCGAGCGCAGGCGCGAGGTCGATGCTCTTCACGCGCGCGTGCGCGTACGGCGAGCGGAGGATGGCGGCCTGAAGCATCCCGGCAAGCCGGATATCGGTGGTGTAGCGCGCCTCGCCGCGCACGCGCTCGGGGCCCGACTTGCGCGTCGCCGGCTTGCCGACGACCTCGCGCGGCCCTTCCGGCCACTGCTCGAGCGGATCCTCCTCGACGACGATCCAGACCTCCTCGAACCGGCCTTCGACTTCCTTTTCGGTGCGAATCAGTCTTGCCACGTGAGAATCGCCTCCTCGATCTTCGGATACGTGCCGCAACGGCAGATGTTCCCGGCCATCGCGTGCTTGATCTCGTCGCGCGTCGGGTCCGGGTTCGCTGCGACGAGCGCGGCGGCGGAGACGACCTGGCCCGGCGTGCAGAAGCCGCACTGGACGGCGTCGGTGCGGACGAACGCGTCGATGAGCTTGTGATCGCGCAGCCCCTCGATCGTCGTCACCTCGCCGTCGACCGTGTGGGCAAGCGTGATGCAGGAGAGGCGCGGCACGCCGTCGACCTGGACGGTGCACGCGCCGCAATGTCCCTCCGCGCATGCGATCTTCGTCCCCGTCAGGCCGAGCCGGTCGCGCAGGACGGACGCGAGGCTCGTCCCGACCGCGACGTCGAGCACGTGCTCCTCGCCGTTGACTGTCAGACGGAGCTCGCTCATAGGGTCGTGACTGCCACGGTGTCGGCAATCTGAATCAGGCGGACGGCGGTACGGACGACGGCGCGCTTGTCGTCGTCGGAGGCGTCGGGCAGCGTCGCCCACAGGTCGCGCGCGGCGACGAGCAGCTCGCGGATCTCGTCGAGCTCCTCGCGGTGCGAGCCGTTCGGCTCCTCCGTCGCGTTGAGCGCGAGTCCGAGCGCGCCGAAGCCGTCCTGCTGGCGCGTGAAGAGGAGCGGGAGAGCCATCGAGAGATACTGATGGATGCGCGCCTGCGCGAGCGGCTGCGCGAGGGTCTCGATCCCCTGTGGCGTCGACGGCTCGAGCGGCTCTTCGCCGTCGGCGATCCGGTTCGCGTTGCCGGCGAAAAGGTCACGGATCTGGCGCTCGTCGAGCCCGACCGTCCGCGCGACGCGCGACGCGAGAAGGAGCGAGCCGGGCTGCTGGCCGTACGGGTAGTCGGACGCGTAGACGATCTGCTCGGGCGGCACGAGGCGCAGCAGGCCCAGCAGGTCGACGGCGCTCCAGACAGATGTGTCGAAGAAGACGCCGCGCTTCCCCGCGAAGCGATGCGCGAGATTAGCGAGGTCGGCGATACCGGCGTGGGCGAGGATCAGCTGGGAGCCGGGGTGGTCGTCGACGAGCTTCTCGAGCCCGGCGGCGATCGGTGGCAGGCCGCGGCCGGCGTGGATGAGGATCGGGACGCGCCGCTCGGCTGCGAGCCCGAAGACGGGGACGAGGCGCTCGTCGTTAGACATGAACTTCTGCGCGCGCGGATGGAGCTTGATCCCGCGCGCGCCGAG
>JAWVDC010000003.1:0-18429 GCA_033857715.1 Gaiellaceae bacterium
GACGGCTGGCCTGAGCCGTCGCCCGACGTCATGCGAGAGCTCGATCCGCCTGCGGTACCGGAGTGGCCGGCTAGCTCCCCGCCGACGCGTCGCCCTGCCAGAGGCTGAACGCGTTCCCCTCGGTGTCCTTGCACTCGGCGAACCAGCCGTGGCCCGGCACCGGAGTCTTCTCCCCGGCGGTGCCGCCGTGCTCGCTCACCTTGGCGAGCGAGGAGTCGATGTCGTCGGTGTCGAGGTAGACGGTGAAGTTGCCGGCCGGCTGTCCGCCTGCGATCGCGCCGCCCTCGTTCTCGCCGGTCTGGAACATCCGGTAGTCCATCTCGGGCGACATCGGCGGGCCGATCTCCCAGCCGAAAACGCCGGTGTAAAAGCCTTGCGCGCGATCGGCGTCATCGGCGCCGATCTCAACGTGCACTACGCGTCCTGCCATGTCTTAGGCTCCTCTTCGTCGTCTAGTGAAAGGACCGCGAATGTACCGCGTCACTGTCCTGTACGAGAACGAGCCCGACGAGCAGGAGTACGCCGCGCACGCGGAGATGTGCCGCTGCGTGCCGAATAGCGTCTTCCGGCACGGAAAGGTGATGGGCTCGCCGATGGGCGCCGCATCGCACGCGTACTACGCCGAGTGGGAGTTCGCCGACAAGGACGCGTTCGACAACGCCGTGCGCAGCGAGGAGTTCATGGCGACCGGCAAGGACGCGTACAAGCGCGGTTTTCCGCAGCCGAACGTCCAGTTCGTCGAGATGGCCGACTAATGGAGGTCGAGTACAGCCGGGACGGTGCCGTCCAGACGATCACGCTCAACCGTCCCGACAAGCTCAACGCCTTTACGCGCGCCGTCCACGACGGGCTGCGCGAGGCGCTCGAGGCGGCGGCATCGCCTGAGGTGCGCGCCGTCGTGATCACCGGCGCGGGCCGCGGCTTCTCAGCGGGTCAGGATCTGACGGAGTTCAGCGCGACGGGCGACATCGGCGCGACGCTGCGTGAGACCTACCACGTCAACATCAACTTGATCCGCTCGCTCGAGAAGCCGGTCCTCGCGGCGGTGAACGGCGTGTGCGCCGGCGCCGGCCTGTCGCTCGCGTGTGCGTGCGACATCCGTATCGCGCGCGACGACGCGTTCTTCGTCCCGGGCTTCGTCGGGATCGGCTTGATCCCCGACTCCGGCGGGACGTACTTCATTCAGCGCCTGCTCGGCACACCGCGCGCGTTCGAGTGGATGACGTCGAACCGGCGCCTGACCGCAGCCGAGGCGCACGCGTGGGGGCTCGTCTCGGAGGTCGTCGAGGCCGGCGCGTTCGAGGCGCGCATCGCGGAGCGCGCGGCCGAGCTCGCCGCAGGCCCGACGCGCTCGATCGCGTGGACGAAGCGACTGTTCGACGAGGCGGGGACGAACACACTCGAGCAGCAACTCGAGCTCGAAGCAGAGCTCCAGACGGAGGCGTCGCAGACGGAGGACTTCCGCGAGGGCGTCACCGCGTTCGTGGAGAAGCGCGACGCTCGATTCCAAGGGCGCTAGGCCGTTCTCCCGGATGAGCCGGCGCCTGCGCAGGCCGGAGGGCGGGAGGAACGCCGTTCGGGAGGCGATGACCCGCTACACGGCGATCGGTCTCGTCGCAATCGTCCTGATCTCCGTAGTCGGCGTCTTGCTCTTCCGACGCGCCGGCGATGCCGAGGCACTTCGCGACGCCAAGGACCAGACGCGTATCGCGGCCGTCGGATCTGTCGAGCCTGTCATCACGGAAGCGCTCCTGCGCGAGAAGCCGAGCGCGCTCGCCGCGGTCGACCGAGTTGTCCAGGAGCGGGTGCTCTCGGGCCCCGACAACGCGATCGTGCGGGTGAAGATCTGGGATTCGAGCGGGCGGATCGTCTACTCGGACGAACCGGCTCTGATCGGAGCGCGATACCGCATGAGCGCGCAGGAACGGGCGGACTTCAGGTCGGGACGTGTCGAGGCCGAGGTGAGCGATGTGGCGAAACCGGAGAACCGCTTCGAGCGCGGCATGGGCAGGCTGCTCGAGGTCTATCTGCCGATTCGGACTCCGAGCGGCGTGCCTCTCCGTTTCGAGACCTACTACCGCTCGAGCTTCATCTCCGCGCGCGCGGGACGGATCTTCCGGGGCTTCGCCCCGGTCATGATCGGGGCCCTGGCTCTGCTCGCATTGATCCAGCTTCCGCTCGCGTGGTGGCTCGCGCGGCGGATCCAGCGCGGCCAGGAGGATCGCGAGCGGCTGCTCAGACATGCCATCGACGCGTCGGACGTCGAACGTCGCCGGATCGCGCAGGATCTCCACGACGGAGTCGTCCAGGACCTGGTCGCGGTCTCCTATTCGCTCGCCGCTGCGGCAGAAGGGGCGCCCGCGCCGTATGACCGTGATCTTCGCTCCGCGGCAGCCGAGACCCGCCATGGGATCGGCCAGCTCCGCACGCTCCTCGTCGACATCTATCCCCCGGAGCTCCATCGAACCGGCCTCGCTGCCTCGCTCGCCGACGTGCTCGGCTCGGCCGAGGCGCGGGGGCTCGAGACCGCCCTCGACATCGATCCCGACGTTCGGCTCGAACCCGAGACCGAAGCGCTCTTCTTTCGAATCGCGCAGGAGGCGATCCGGAATGTGGTGAAACACGCCGGTGCCGCGGCGGTGAGCGTGGGCGTCTTCGCGACCGAGACCGGCGCTCGGCTCGTCGTCGAGGACGACGGGCGCGGCTTCGATCCGAGTGCGGTCGAAGCCGAAGGCCACTTCGGCCTGCGCATCCTCGGGGATCTGGCGCGCGAAGCTGGTGCCGAGCTCGAGATCGACTCCGAACCGGGCGCGGGGACACGGATCGTCGTAGAGGTTGCCACGTGATCCGCGTACTGCTCGCAGACGACCACAGCCTGGTCCGCGCCGGGCTGGAGCGGTTGCTCGCGACGGCCGACGACATCGAGGTGGTCGGCGGAGCCGCCGACGGCGAAGAGGCGGTCATTCTCGCCGCCGAGACCAGCCCCGACGTCGTGCTGATGGATCTCTCGATGCCGAACCTCGACGGGATCGAGGCGACGCGCGCGATCCTCGGACAGAACGAGCACGTGCAGATCGTGGTCCTCACGTCCCTGTCCGACCGCGATCGCATCCTCGCCGCACTCGACGCCGGCGCCGTCGGTTACCTGCTCAAAGATTCCGAGCCCGAGGCGCTGATAGGCGCAGTTCGCGCTGCGGCTCGGGGAGAGTCGCCGCTCGATCCGAAAGCGGCTCGTGCCGTGCTCAGCGCCAGGGCCACCCATGAGCGCGCCCGGTTGAGCGATCGCGAGCAGGAGGTGCTCCGCTGCGTCGCGGCCGGCATGCCGAACAAGCTGATCGCGCGCGAGCTGGGGATCAGCGAGAAGACAGTGAAGGCGCACCTCACCCGGGTCTTCCAGCAGATCGGCGTGACCGATCGCACGCAGGCGGCGCTCTGGGCGAAGGACAATCTCGTCTGAGCACGCGACGAGCCGGAGACGGGGGAATCGTCTCCGGCTCGCAGCGTTGGGGGCGAGCTAGAGGGAGATCGATGCGCGGCAGGTCTCGCCGCTACTCAGGGACCGTGCGGTCGCGACGATCCGGCTGCCGCTGCCCCCGGCGAGCAGGCGGCGCACCGTGAACGAGCCGCTCGGCGCGGTCGTCACTTTGATGCCGCGGAAGACGTTCGATCCGTTGAGGCTGAGCGTCACGCGCCACTGCTGCCCGATCCGGTTCTGATCGACCTCGAACTCGGTCTCGATCCGGCCGTCGTCCCTCTTGGCCTTGAGCTGCGAATGGCTCGAGGCCGAGCAGGTTCCAGCCTTGACGATCAGGGCGCCGCCCCTGGTCTGGCGGGCGCCGGCGGTCGACGCGAAGGCGACGAGCAGAGCGGCGAACAAGGCGACTGTGGTGATGGTGAGCTTGTACATGTGGGCCTCCTGGGCGAGTCGGTTGACTCCACGGAGGGTGCCCGGGCGCCGGTCTGGGTTGCAATGAGACATCGGTCCTAGGACCGTGCGCGGCGCGCTAAGCGCCGACGAGCGAGATGATCTCGGCCTCTTCCGGAAAGCGGCCGACCTCATGCTTCGAGAAGACGAGCTCGCCGTCGCGGACGACGTCGAACTGTCCCTTGCCGCCGGCGGTCGCCTTCGCATCGACGCCCCTGTCCTTCAACATGGCCGCGAAACTCGCGGCCCGGGGCTCGTAGCCGTTTCAGGTGGGGCAGTAGAAGATCTCGACGGCCACGGCCAGATAGTAGGTGGACCCCGGCTCTCGTGGCCGGGATTGCTTTCTGGCCGAACGCCTGCGTAATGTCCTCCCGGTGACCGAGGTCGACCACGACACCAAGGTGTGCCCGCGCTGCGCGGAGCACATCAAGCGGGACGCTCTCGTCTGTCGTTTCTGCGGCTACGACTACGCGGCAGCCGTGGCTCCGCCTCCGCCGTCGCCTCAGCATTACGTCCCCGCGCCGAACTACGGAACGAATGGCTATGCCATCGCAAGCCTCGTTCTCGGCATCGTCTGGATTGGCGGTCTTGGATCACTCCTGGCCGTCATCTTCGGCTACATGGCCCGCAGCCAGATCAAGAGCACGGGCGGGCAGCAAGGCGGCAACGGCATGGCGGTCGCCGGCATCGTCCTCGGGATCGTCGGCGTCGTGCTGACGGTTTGGTGGTACATCGCCATCGCGGTCGCTGTACACAACATTCCGCAATACCACTATCCGTAGGGCTTGATCGTCATGGCGCAAACCGCGGCGGCGGGAGCGTCGTAGAACCGGACATGACACGCATCGCCCATTTGGTGCCGGTTGCAATCCTCGCCCTCGTCGTGCTCACGATGCTCGTGGCCTGCGGTGGCAAGGGCTACTAAGCCGGGGCTCCGCTAGATCGTCTTGAACTGCTCGAACGGCTGGCGGCAGCTCGCGCAGTAGCGCAGCGACCGGCACGGCGTTGGGCCGAAGATGTTCTCGAGCGTCGTGTCGGTCGAGCCGCAGTACGGGCACTTGTGCACCTGGGACTGGAGCTGCACGAGGCCCCCGCGCGCCGCAGGCGCGCGACTCGTTTCGGTCTTTGCCCGGAGCGCGGGCGGCGCAAAGCCGGCCTCGCGCAGCTTCTCGCGGCCGGCGGCGGTGATCTTGTCGGTCGACCACGAGTCGTCCTGGATCACCTCGACGTCGGCGCCCGGGACCTTCTCCTCGATCGCGCGCTTCATGAACTCGAGCGCCGGACAGCCGAGGAACGTCGGCGTGAACTCGATGTGGACATGGCCGTCGGAGACATCGACCGAGCGGATTACTCCGAGGTCGACGAGCGAGATGACGGGGATCTCCGGATCGGGGATCTCGGCGAGCGCCGCCCAGACCTCGTCGGCTACCACTGCGCTCCGGCGGGCGCCGACCGCCGCACCATGGTCATCTCCTCCCACATCGGCGCGAGGTCGTCGGTGTGCGTGCCCCGCTCGACTGCGTCGACTTCGGCGAGGCCGACACGTTGTGCGAGGTCCCCGCGCAGCTCCGGCTCGAGGACGCCGAGCGCGTACGGCCACAGTTCCTCGACCGCGGCGGTGAAGCGAGGCTCGTCCTTGAGCCGGTGGTGCCACATCTCGGCGTGCATGCGGTGGTAGCGCTCCTCGCGGTCGATCTTCGCGGCAAGGCCCGCGATTGCGGGATCGTCGGAACCCTTCAGCGCGGCGAGCCGAATCTCGTCGGCGGTCTCGTAGAGCCAGCGGCGCGCGATCGTGTGCGCCCATTCCATGAGCCGGAGTTCGACTAGCGGGGCGCAGCGGTACTCCTCGAGGGGCCGGTCGAACGCGAGCGCGTCGGCGTCACCGTCCTCGCCCACCACGAGCTGGTAGAGAGCGCGCGCGTGCCCGATCTCGTTCTGCGCGATCGACGAGAAGGCGACGTCCTCCTCGAGCATCGGCGCGATGCCGGTCCACTCCGACTCGCGCCAGCCGAGGAAGAGCTCGTCGTCAGCTATCGCCAGGAGCTGCGGTGCCTGCGCGCTCACGAGCCTCCTTCAGCCGTGCCTTGATCGAATAGCCGTCGACGCGGCGGTACTTGAGGTCGAACTCGTCGGCCCAGTCCTCGACATCGCGGATCTGGTCGCGCGGCACGAGCCACAGCGCGACGGACTCGCCCCGCCGGCCGTACTGCTCGCGCGCCCACGCCTCCGCGAAGTCGGCATCGGGCGCGACGACCGAGCCGGCGTGCTCAAACGGCTGGCCTTTCCGCTCGCGCCGGAAGACCTCCCATACTTCCCGCTCCGGCGCCGGCGAAGCCGCCGCCTGCGCTATTTGCCGGGCTCCGTCAAGCCTACGCCCGTTCATGCAGCGAGAACGATGTCGCGCACCCACTGCTCCTGCTCGAGGAAGCGCTGCCGGAACGCCAGCCGCTCCTGCGTCTTCGGGCCGTGGCCGGTGACGACGTGCTTGAGTTCGTCCCAGTCGGGCTCGGTGTACTCCCAAACGCCGTCGTCGCGCTTCCGCAGTTTCGGGTCGTGGAGCTCGAGACCGAGCTCGAGGATCTGCGGCACGTAGCCGTCGAGGAACTGCTGGCGCGCCTCCTCGTTGCCCTGCGACTTGATCCGCCACTTGAACATCGGATCGTCCGCGGCCGGGATCGGGTTGCCGTGGAACTGCATGAGCGGCCCCCACCACCGGTCGAGCGCCTCCTGCACGAGGCCGAACTGCTCGGGCGTGCCGGTGACCATGGCGAGAATGACGTCGCGGCCGTGGAGGATGTGGAACGATTCCTCCCAGCAGATCTTCTTCATGATCCGCGCGTACGGCGCGTACGAGCACTTGAGGAGCGCCTTCTGGCTGATGATCGCCGCCGCGTCGACGAGCCACGCAATGACGCCGACATCGCCCCACGTGTACGTCGGGTAATGGAAGACGTTGTGGAACTTCGCCTTGCCCGAGATCAGATCGGCGAGCATGTCGGCGCGGGGCTTGCCGAGATCTTCCGCAACACGGTAGATGAGCTGCGCGTGGCCGACCTCGTCCTGGACTTTTGCTGTGAGCGCGAGTTTCCGTTGCAGGGTCGGCGCGCGGAGGATCCACTCGCGCTCGGGAAGGACGCCCATAAGCTCCGAGTTGCCGTGCATCTCGATGAACTTGATGAGCAGGCGCCGGTACTCGTCCGGCATCCAATCGGTCGTCTCGACCTGCCCGCCCGACTGCACATAGTCGATAAATGCCTGCTCATCGTGGGGAATCTCTACAGCCGCCATTTCGCCTCCCGGACCGAACGATCGTCAGGGTGATTCTATCTCCACGCGCAAGACAGAGCTAACTCGCGCCGCCGCCCGCCTCTTTGCGGAGAAGGGCTACCACGGCACGTCGATCGGCGACCTCGCCGAGGCGATGGGCGTGCAGAAGGGATCCGTCTACGCGCACATCGAGTCGAAGGCCGACCTGCTGTGGGAGGTCGCCCGCGAGGGGTCGGAGGCATTCCACGCGGCGCTCGACGCGGTGCCCGACGACGGGCCGGTCGTGGAGCGGATCCGGGCGGCGCTGCGGGCGCATCTGCAAGTGGTCGCGGAACAGCTCGACGTCGCGACCGTGTTCGTGCGCGAGTGGCGCTACCTCGAGGGCGAGCGCCGCGCGGAGTTCATCGCCGAGCGCCGCCGCTACGAGGAACGCTTCCGCGCGCTCTTCCGCGAGGGCCGCGAGCGCGGCGACCTGCGCACCGACCTCGACGACGCGACCGCGACGCTCCTTGCGCTTTCGTCCGTCAACTGGGCGTACACGTGGCTGAAGCCGGGAGCCGAGACCGACGAGCTTGCCGACCGTTTCACCGCGCTGCTGCTCGACGGCATGCGCGGATACGCGTCCCGCTAGTAGCCGTTTCCGAACTCGAGGAGCGGGTATGCCGTCCTCCTGAAATTTGGGGGCATTTCTACTTTTTGGAGGCGATTCGATGAGAGGTAAGCGGTTGCTCCTGTTCGGAGCGGCGATCCTCGCTGCGGCGATCGGCGCTCTCGCCGTTGCATCACGCGGAGAGGGGTCGGAGATTCCCACGCAGGACGTGACGGTTCCGCCCGCGGGCTCGACCAACAGTATTCAGTGGAGCGGGACGATCCCGGCCAATGCGAACCCGACGAGCGACTGCTCGCAGGGGACGGGCACGGTCGTGAACGACAGCCACGGGATCGTCGTGCATGTCCCGACGGCCGGCTACACGGGCCTCAAGACGACGTTCACCTTCCAGATCTCGTGGACGCCGGCGAATCCGGCCGGCGCTGAGGACATCAACGACGAGATCCTCACCGTCGTGAGCAACGAAGGGGACGACGCGGACTCGACCGGAACCCGCGAGATCGGCTCGAGCGACCACTCGGACACGACCGAGACCGTGGTCGCGACGAACCTCGCGCCGGGCGACTACGTGGCGTTGGCATGCGGTTTCGTCAACTCTGTCCCGCAGCCGTACACCGGCACGGTGACAGTGACCTCCGTCGCAGCGGCGAGCACGACCGTGCCGTCGGCGAGCGCCCAGGGGCTCGCGTTCTCGGCGGCGGTACCGGCGGATCCGCAGCGCGACGAGGCGGAGCCGCTGATCGTCTCCGACCGGGCGGGCCTGATCTACACCTGCGGCCCGACGGGCTTCTCGCAGGGCGCCGACTACGCCCAGGTCTCCACCGACGGAGGCGACCAGTTCCACCTGCTCGGCACCCCGCCGCGCGGCCAGCAGACGCTCGGCGGCGGCGGTGACTGCGCGCTCGCGACGGGCGCCGCGCCGAACGTGCAGGGGCACTACCAGTACGCATACACCGGGCTCGGCGCGCTGAGCGGGTTCTCCACGGCGATATCGCCCGACAACGGGCACACGCTCACTCCCGCCGGTGTCGACACGACCGGCGGCGTGACCTCGAACGGCGCACTCGCCGACCGGCAGTGGATGACGTTCACCGACGACCACACCGTCCTGCTCTCGTACAACCAGCAGCAGCCCCGGAACGCGGTCGTGCTCAAGTCCACCGACGGCGGGCTCACCTACTCGGGGACGTCGGCGATCGCGGCCCCGAACCCGGAGTTCCCGGGGCCGATGCACTGGATCCCGTCGCTGCACACGGTCGTGATGCCGTGGACGAAGGGCGAGGAGGTCAACCTCGCGATCTCGCAGGACGGCGGGGACACGTGGACCGACTGTATGGTCGCGAAGGGCGCCAAGGTCGCGGGCGGGACTGCCGGCTTCGCGACGGCCGACGTCGACAACGCCGGAAACGTCTACGTCGCCTGGGCCGACAGTGCCGACTACCACACCTGGCTGACCGCGCTGCACGCGGCCGACCTGGCGAAGTGCAACCAGTCGATCACGGCAGTCGGGGCAACGCCTGACGGACAGCCGACCGTCCAGCCCGGCTTCACGACGCCGGTGCAGATGGACCGCAACGCGGTCCGGACGACAGTGTTCCCGTGGGTCGCAGCGGGCGGGGCGACCGGCCGGGTTGCCGTCGCCTTCTACGGCACGACGCAGGACGGCGATCCGAACACGTCCTCGTTCAGAGGAGCGTGGAATGTGTACGTGAGCCAGACCCTGAACGCGTTCGGCGCTACGCCGGCCGTCGGTCAGGTGAAGGCGACGACGCATCCGTTCCACTACGACTCCATCTGCCTCAACGGGCTCGGATGCGACATCAGCGGCGGCGACCGCTCGCTCGCCGACTTCTTCGCCATCACCTACAACCAGAAGAGCGGCAAGCTCTCGATCGTCTTCGACCGCGGGAACAAGCGGCCGAACGATTCCGCCGGTTACGTCGCGACGCCGATGGTCGTGACCCAGATCGCCGGGCCGTCGAACGGCGGCAAGATGCTGATGGCTCCGGCCGCCAGGGCGGTCGTCCGGACATCGTCAGCCGATGCGACGGGAGACGCGCTCGTGCCGTACTCCCAGATCGGGACGACCCCGGCGACCGTGAACCAGCCGGCCGCCGACTTCACGAGTGCGGCGATAACCCGCGACGGGTTGACGCACGGCTTCACGGTCACGCTCAAGGTGGCGAACCTCTCGGACGCGGCGCTCGCGCAGGCCGCGGGCTCCGGGGGCTCGCTCGTCTACGCGTGGCGCTTCACGAACGGGTGGCAGGACGCCGCCGCCGTCGCGGAGTGGAACCAGGCCACCGGCTGGACGTTCGGGTACGACGACTACACGACCGACTCGGGCACGTGTGGAGGCACGGGCGGCAAGTGCGAGATCTACCCGGGGAACACGTCGATCCACGGGTCGGTCAACCAGGCGACGGGCACGATCACGCTCGTCGTCCCGGCGAGCGTGCTCCACCCGCTCAGCTCGAAGGACGCGTTCGGTCGCCCGACGCAGGGGGTCGGGACCGTCGGCTCGCGCTACTACGACGGCACGGCGTTCTCGTTCCTCAACGACTCGCCAGACCCGTCGGTGCAGAGCTGGTTGACCCAGCTCGACAACACGCGGGCGTTCGACTTCCTGCTCCCGAAGTAACCGACGCGCGAGGGAGTGGGCCGTTGGGGCTTCCCGACGGCCCACTCCCTGGCAAGGTGCTTCCTTGGTAAGTAGTTAACGGGACGCAGTGAGTTGTATTTAGGCGCGTAGGCGCGTAACGTCGGCCCGATGGTTGCCTCGGCCGTTCCCGCCCCGGTAGAACAGCCCTTCTTCGCGCTCGATCCGGTCGCGGTGGAGGTCAGCTTCGGTTCGCCACGTCGCCAGTCGAGGGTCACCGTCTTGTTCCGCCCCCTGCTCGTCGTGCCGCACGTGATTGTGATGCTGGTGCTCACGCTCGTCGCAGTCCTCCTGGTGATCGTCGGCTGGTTTGCAGCCCTTTTCCTCGGCCGCCTTCCGCGGTGGATTGCCCGGTATGAGATGGGAGTGATCTCCTACGCGATCCGCGTAAGCGTTTACCAGCTGATGCTCGCCGACAAGTTCCCGCCGTTCGGGTTCTCGGCGCCCGGTTACTCAGTCGACGTGAAAATCGGAGCGTCGCGACTCTCGCGCCTCAAGGTCTTTTTCCGGCGGATCTTGTCTATCCCGGCCGACATCGTCTTGCTTCTCGCCGTGAACGGATTGAGCGTCCTCGGCCTGGCCATCTGGCTCGTCACGCTCGTGCGCGGCCAGGTACCGCGGCCGATGTTCAGCGCGGCGGCGGCTGTGACGCGCTACCAGGCTCGGTACTACGCCTACATGGGCCTCGTAACCGACGAGTATCCACGGCGGTTGTTCGGGGATCGGGATTCCGACTGGGCGCCAGAGGGCTTCCGCTTGCAGCTCTCGGACGGCGCGAAGTGGATCATGCGGGTCCTCATCGTGCTCGGAATCGCGGTAACCATCGCGAGCATCGCCCTTCCGATCGCATTGGGTCCGCACGAGAACTCGTCTCTCGTCGCCGCCGAGAACAGGCTCGAGAGCGCGACCTTGACCCATGTCAACGCGATCCAGGGCTGCCGCAACGTGCGCTGCTTACGGACCCATGAGCGAGCCTGGAGCAGTGCTTTCGACCGCTTCGCCTCGGATCTCTCGGGCATCTCGTTCTCGGGTGTGAGGGCTCAGCAGGCCTCCGCTCTCGCTCAGGACTCGCGGATGATCGGACAAGCGCTCGTCGCGGCGTCGAAGTCGAAGACCGCGGACGAGAACGTACGGCGCTTCCAAAAGGCCCAGCACCTCCTCAATACCTTCGAGGCGGACGCCAAGGCCCTGCTCGGGCACGGTCTATAGGCCGACGAGGCTGCGTTCGCCGGTAGCGTCTGGGCCGAAGTGCCCAAGGTCGCGCTCGTCGTAAATCCGTTCGCCACACGCGTCAGTCCCGAGGCGCTGTCGCTCGTTTGCGCGGAGCTCGAGCCGGTTGGGGATATCGAGGTCATCCGCACCGAGCAGGCCGGGCATGCGACCGAGCTCGTGACCGATGCCTGCGGACGCCACGTGGACGCCGTTCTCGTCTTCTCCGGCGACGGCGGCTTCAACGAGGCGCTGAATGGCCTCGAAGGCGATATCCCGATCGGGTTCCTCCCCGGCGGCGGGACGAGCGTCCTTCCCCGCGCTCTCGGCCTGCCGCACGATCCGACCGCGGCCGCGAAGCAGCTGGCCGAGGCGTTCGTCGCCCAGCGCACCCGCCGCATCTCCCTCGGCCGCGTCAACGGCCGGCGCTTCGCCTTCGCCGCGGGAGTCGGCATCGACGCCGAAGCGGTGCGGCGCGTCGACGAGATGGGACGCACCCAGGACGGGAAGCGGCCCGGCGACCTCGCGTTCGCGCGCGCCGTCGTCGCGGCGGTCGCATCGAATCGCGGGCACCTCGAGCCGGCCCTCGACATCGCCGGCCACGGCCGCGCCGCTGTTGCGTTCGTCGCGAACGGCAACCCGTACACGTATGCGCGGAACATTCCGATGCCACTCGTCCCGGACGCGGACTTCGAGCTCGGCCTCGACTTCGTGGCGCCGGCTCGAATCCGCCGGCGCTCGCTGCTCTGGACGGCATACGCGCTACTGCGCGGGCACCCGCGCGCGGCGAACTTCCTCGTCGGCCACGACCTCGACCGGATCGAGATCCGCTGCGACCACCCGCTGCCGCTTCAGGTCGACGGCGAGGATCTCGGCGACGTCGAGGAAGCGGTGTTCGAGGCGGAGCGCTCGGCCGTCTCCGTCCTCGTGTGAACTTTCCGTCAATTAGTGGATATTCGCGCAGGTTCGGCGTAGGGTGCCGAGGCACTAGGTCGTGGGTTTCCGCGACTGCGGCGCTGAGGGAGGAGGACGGCGATGCGCACAAAGGCTTATTGCCTGTTTGTGGCGGTCATCGGCCTGGTCGCACTCGTGTCGGGTTCGTCCGCAGCGACGCAGAAGGCGAGCGACGTCGCCCGGATCGACACCTCGACGAGGGCGTCGATCGTCCAGTACCTCCGCTCGATACACGTAGACCCGAGAGGCCTCGTCATTCAGCGCGGCGCGCGGAACTACGCGGGAGCGCACTGTCCCGGCGCGCGCTGGAACTGCACGGCGACGACCCACCCGGTGGTGCAGGTCGCAGCGGCCGGGGGGCGGAACAGATTCCTCTGCTCGACCGGGAAGTGCGCCGTCGTTCAGGTCGCCGCGATCACGACCGCGACGAACGTGGCGAAGTGCATCCAGACGGACGGGCCGGAGACGTGCACGATCAACCAAGCGAGCGCGAAGGCGAACAACAAGGCGGTCGTCTACCAGCGCGCGTCGAACTCGACCGGGGTCGTGACGGTCGTCCCGACGTCGAAGGTGTTGATCGCGGAGTCGGCCACATCCAAGGTTTCGATCATCCAGAAGGCGACCGGCTCTGCCATCGCGCCGAACTCGAACGAGGCATGCGTCTACCAGGCGATCACCCTCGCGCGTGCAGGGACGTTCCACAAGAACACGGTGATCCTCACGCAGGCGGCGCACCAGAGAGTGACGATCAAGCAGGACTCGAAGAACGGCGGCAATTCGGCCTCGGAGTCCGCCACATCTGCCGGGCAGTGCACCGGCGGCTCGATCACTCAGCGGCAGACGCTGAGGTCGACCCTGACTGTCCCGTCGTCGATCACGCAGAACCAGAACGCCGCCGACAACGGCGCCAACATGACGGTGGACATCGAGCAGAACCAGAGCATCGGCTTCCTCGGGACAGCCCATGGCGAGAACTCCGCGAACTTCGACCAGTACAACTCGCTGACCGCGGTTGCGAACAGTCCCGACGGGCCGGTGAGCCAGACGCAGAGCTCTTCGACGGGGGGGCTCCTCGGCACGCTCAACCAAGACAGCCGCGAGGTGTCAACCGCGACCACCGCGCAGACGGAGATTCAGTGCCAGGACGCCGCGACTATCGGTCCGACGACCTGTGGGAGCGTGTCCGAAGCGCCGGGCTCGGTGACGCAGACGCAGTTCGGACCGGTGCACAAGGCGGGGACGAGGGTGCACAAGGGAGTTGGCACCTCGACGCAGACGGGGAACGGGCCGACACGTTCACGATCGGCCAGTCGTCGACACAGGGCAACACCACCGGAGCGGGCCAGACGAATGACGTCCAGGGCGACTGCAGCACGGCCGGCAACTGCACGGTCACCCAGGACACCAACATCAACGGCGTGACGCACTCGAACACGAAAAGCGGCCAGAACGTCAGTACCACCATGGACTGCTCGGGGAGCGACTGCGCCAGCACGAGCGCGGAGCTCTGGAAGGAGCTCTTCGAAACGGGCGCGCCCGGCTGGGCGATGACCGGGAAGTGGCACGTTCAGGACCAGCCCCAGACAATCAGCGTCGTGAACGGCATCAATCCCCAGCTCGTGACCCTGCCGGACGCCGGCAAGCTTCCCGCTGCGTTCGGGGGGACGCACGATGCGTGGTTCGGCGACGCCTCGACCGGAACGTTCTGCGGAACCGACTGGTTCAACGTAGTCCAGGCTCCTCAGGGCGGCTGCACGTCGAGCGTGCCGTATCAGGGAGATCTCACCTCGCCGTCGTTCGATCTCAGCACCGCGACTTCGGCCGTCGTCACCTTCGAGTCGTGGTACGAGATCGAGGCGTTCCTTCCCTCGTTCAACGACCAATTGTCGGTGCTGTATTCGACTGACGGAGGCGCAAACTGGAATCCGGCGGCCGTCCTCAATCCCGCGGACGATCCGGGGATCACCGAAGACCAGTCGTATTCGAACAACGGCTTGGAACAGTCCCCAACGTGGCGGAAGTTCACGGTCAATCTCTCGGCGGCTGCCGGTTCCGCAAATGTCATGGTGCGCTTCGACTTCGATACCGGCGACGAGTTCCAGAACGGCTTCCGCGGCTGGGGCATCGACGACGTGGCGGTCCGCACCGGCTGAAAAGGCCGCAGTACTGGATATTCGCTCGAGTTCTGCGTAGTGTCGGCTCTAAGTCGCGGGTTTCCGCGGCAGCGGCGAGGGAGGAGAAGGGCGATGCGTACAAAGGCTTTTTGCCTGTTCGTGGCGATCGTCGGCGTGGTCGCACTCGTATCGGGGTCGGCCGCAGCCACGCAGGCGAATGGAATTGCGCGGATCGACGTGTCGACACGGGCGTCGATCGTCGAGTATCTGCGCTCGATACACGTGAACCCGACGGGCGTCGTGATTGAGCGCGGCTCCCGGAACTATGCGGGACCGCACTGTCCGGGCGCGCGCTGGACATGCACGACGACGGCCCATCCGGTGGTGCAGGTCGCATCTGCGCGCGGCCGGAACAGGTTCCTCTGCTCGACGGCGAAGTGCGCCGTCGTTCAAGTCGCCGGGCCGACAGTGATTGCAACGAACACGGCGGCGTGCATCAAGACGACCGGGCTCGCGCAGACGTGCACGATCACCCAGTCGAACGCGACCGGGGACAACAAAGCGGTCGTTTACGAGCGCATCGCGAGCTCGGCCGGAGTGAAGACCGCGACCACCACAAGCTTGAAGATCACGCAGACGGCCACGTCCCACGCGACGATCACGCAGACGGCGACGGGCGATTCCAGCGCGCCGAACTCGAACGAGGCGTGCGTCTACCAGGAGGTCGCCATCAACCGCGCGGGGGCGCCCAAGAAGAACACCGTCTCAGTCCTGCAGTCCGCGCACCAGACGGTGACGATCAAGCAGGACTCCGCGAACGGCGGCAACTCCGCAGCTGAGTCCGCTACGTCGGATGGGCAGTGCACGGGTGCCGCGATCACCCAGCGCCAGACGGTGAGCTCGAGCCTGAACGTGCCCAAGTCGCTCATCGAGAAGCAGAACGCGGCGAGCAAGGGCGCCAACGTGGCGATCGACATCGAGCAAAACCAGAGCGCCGGCTTCCTCGGGACTGCTCTCGGCCAGAACTCCGTGAACTTCGACCAGTACACGGCGCTGACGGCGATCGGGAACAGCTCGAACGGACCCGTCGTCCAGACCCAGAGCTCCCCCACCGGTGGGCTTCTCGGCACGGTCAACCAGGACAGCGACGACGTGTCGACAGCGACGACGACGCAGACGGAGATCGAGTGCGAGGACGCCGCCAAGACCGGTCTGGTGGCCTGCCATACGAATGATCCGGATGCAGCCGAAGCGCCGGCCACCCTGACGCAGACGCAGTTCGGGCCGATTCACAAGGCGGTGCACAAGGGCCTCGGCATCGCGAGACAGACCGGAAACAGCGCCGACACGTTCTCGATCACGCAGTCGTCGACGCAGGACTTCGATCAGGGCGTCGGAGGCACGCAGACGAACGACATCCAAGGGGACTGCATCACCGACGGCTCCTGCACTGTCACCCAGCACACCGACATCAACGGCCAGCAAACCAACAACGTGACGAGCGGCCACGACGTCAACACCTCGACGAACTGCACGGGCAGCAGCTGCGGCAGCACGAGCGGCGAGCTCTTGCAGCACGTCGACGTCGGCGAGTTCGCCCAGGGCGGGATGCGGGGCAGCGGCAGCTCCACGATCGGGGTCAGCGGGATCACCGGCTCGGTGGTGAAGGCCTACCTCTACTGGCAGGGGCTGACGAACTCGAACGATCCGAACGCGAATGCCACGGTGAGCTTCAAGGGAACCGCGATCAAGGGCCAGAACATCGGCACGGCGAGCAGCAACTGTTGGGGTTCCGACAACTCTCAGGCATACCGGGCCGACGTGACGAAGCTCGTGACCGGAAACGGGACGTACGCCCTTGCGAACTTCACCAAGGACGGCGGCAGCATCGCGGACACGAACGGTGTGGCGTTGTTCGTCTTCTACAACGACGGAAACTCCGCGAACGACAGGAACGTCGCGATCTGGAACGGGAACGACTCGAACATCGAGTTCGGGAACGATCCCCAAGACTGGGACGAGACGATCGGAGGGGTCCCCTACCCGGGCTCCGGCACTGCGCACCTCGATCTCGTGGTCGCCGACGGCCAGACGTTCGACGACGGGGAGCTCGACGTCAACGGTACTACGATCGCACCGGCCGGGCCGCTGTGGGAAGGTGACACGGGGCCGAGCTTGGGCGATGGCTCCCTCTGGGATCTGAAGTCGTTCAACGTGACGAGCCTGCTCAGCGCGGGCTCGAACAACCTCCATATCACGAGTCCCTTGGGGGGCGACTGCCTCTCGCTCGTAGTCGCGGCGGCGAACATGCCCGCCCACCCCTCAAGCGGTTGAGCTCAGGTAGGCGAGGGGCCGGTTGGAGCCGGCCCCTCGACCAGCTCCGCAAGCTCCGCGTCGACCGCATCGCGGCGGACGTCTGCGCCGATGAGCGCGAACATCGAGCTGGCCCGCTCGAGTGCTGCTCGGGCGCCTCCGACATCGCCGAAGGTGCGGAGCGAGCGCCCCAGCACGAACTGACCCTCCGCAATGTCGAGCTTGTAGTTGAGCTCTTCGAACAAGCGGAGGGCTTCGGCGAAGGACGCGGTGGCCGTGGCGGCATCGCCGGCCGCCGTCGCGACCAGCGCCTCCGAGAGCAGCAGCCACGAGCGTGACTGCGGGTCTTCCTCGGGGACGCTGCGCGCGGCGAACGCGACGATCTCCCGCGCATCCTCCACGCGGCCCTGCGCCACGAGCGTCTCGACGAGGTGCCAGTACGTCTTGTGCAGGACCCAGCCGCCGATCTGGAGGGCGACGGGTAGCGCCTCACGCAGCCGCGTCTCGGCTTCTTCGATGCGGCCGTGCTGCTGGTCGAAGACCGCGAGCCCGCACATGATGTTCTGCACCTGGAAGTAGCTGTCGCCCGTGCGCTCGAACCACGTGTGCGCCTGGAGACAGAGCTCCTCGGCCTCGGCGGGCCGCCCGCGGTAGTAGTCGACGATGCCGAGCCACGACGCGGCCTCGGCCTCGATGCGGTGGCTCCCGAGCTCCTTCGCAACGTCCATGCAGCGGCGCAGCTCTGGCTCCGCGTGCGGGAGATCGTGGCTCATCAAGAGCGCTGCGACCCGCAGGTGGCCCTCTGCGACGAGCCCCCGGTCGTCGGCCTCCTCGGCGAGGGCGATTGCCGCGCGGAGCCTCTCGATTACCGCGTCGACCTCCTCTCCGAGGTAGTCGCCGATGAACGTGTTGAGGACGAACGCCACACGTGCCTGGAGGCGCGGGTCCTGGGCAAGCGTGGCGAGCCTGTTCGCCTCGGTGAGCCGGTCGTGCGCGTCCCCCGGCCGTCCCTGCCGCTGGTCGATGTCGCCGAGGACGAGGAGAGCTTCGGCTTCGACCTCCACGCGACCGAGCTCAGCGGCGCTTGTCTTCACCTCGAGCAACTCGTCACTCGCCTCCCGGAGGAGCCCGAGCATCATCGCCATCTCCGCCCGGTGGAGGCGCAACGAGACGCGGAGATCGGCATCGGCTTCGCCGAGGACGTCGAGAGCGCGCGTGTAGTACCGGTGAGCCTCGCGGAGACTCTCGCGCCGCTCGGCCCGGTGTCCCGCATCGGTGAGAGCCGCAGCTGCCTCGCGGACAGGCGGGTCGATGGGGCTGCGCGCGACCTCCCGCGAGAGCAGACAGGCCTGCTCGAGATGCCACGCAACGATCTCGA
>JAWVDC010000004.1:0-15094 GCA_033857715.1 Gaiellaceae bacterium
GATCGGCGTGCCGAGGAAGATGATCCGCTCGTTGAGCAGCCGCGAGTAGATGTCGAAGAAGCGCTCGCCGCGCGAGGTCTGCTCGATGACGGATGGGATCACAAGATTCGTGGGCGTGTTCATTTGCTCGCAGCTCCTTCGCCGGGGGTCCAAAGTTTCGTCTCGGTCGGTGGTTTCTCCTTGTCTGGAGTCCAGATTGCCTCGCGGGCGTCGGCCTGTGCCTTGGGGATCGGCTTGACCTCGGCCGCGACGCGGTCGAGCGCCTGGCGCAGACGCAGGTCGTCGCGGAGCGTCTCGAAGCGTCCGCTCTCGCGCAGAGCGAGGAGCGACTGCTCGACGTCGTCCTCGCCGACGAGCTCTGCCTGCTCGCGGACGATCGCCTCGACGTCGGCGTCGGGGATGTCGATCTCGAGCTTGTCGGCCACCGCCTCGAGCACGAGCTCGCGCGCGACCGACCGCTGCGCCTCGTCCTCGAGCCGCGAGATGAGGTCCTCCGGCGACTGGCCGGTCATCGCGAGGAACGTCTCGAGCGGCACGCCGCGCGCTTCGACCTGCCGCGCTACCCCGCGCAGCAGCTCGCGCGTGCGCGCCTCGACGAGCGGGCCGGCCGCGTCGACCTTCGATGCGGCGACGAGCGCGTCTGCGGCTTCCGCGCGGAAGCGTGACTCGATCTCGGCCTCGATCTGCTCCCGCATGCGGCCCTCGATGTCGGCGCGCAGCTCCGCGAATGTCTCGAACTCGCTCGCGGCGCGCGCGAGCTCGTCGTCGGCCGGCGGGAGCACCTTCTCCTTGATCTCTTTCACCGTCGCGCTGAGGGACTGCGTCGCGCCGTCGCCGAGCTCGAAGCTCAGCTCCTTCGTCTCCCCCGCGCTCATGCCGACAAGGCCTTGCTCGATCTCCTCGACGACGGCGCCGCGGCCGAGCTCGATGACGTAGTCCTTGCGCGAGTCGCCGTCCGTCCCGATGAGATCGACGATCACCGTGTCGTCGGGAGCGACGGGACGGCCCTCGACCGGAGCGAGCGTTGCGACCGTCCCGCGCAGCGCGTCGAGCTCCGCCTGGATCAGCTCCTCGGGAACCCCCATCTCCTCGCGGCCGACCTCGAGGGTCGTCCAGTCGGCGACCTCGGGCTTCGCCTGCACCGCGACGATGGCGGTGAACTGCCAGTCCTCCTCGGCGGAGCCCGGTAGCTCGAAGTCGTACTCCGGCTGCTCGATCGGCCGCAGGCGGGTGCGCGCGGCGGCGTTCCAGAACCAGCCGCCGATGTGGCTCTCGACGGCCTCGGTCATCAGCCGCTCCTGGCCGATGCGCTGCAACAGGACCTGCCGCGGCACCTTCCCTTTGCGGAAGCCGGGAACCTTGACGCTGGCCGAGAGATCGTCGGCCGCGTGCTCGACCGCCTGGTGGACGTCGTGCGACGGCACCTGAACCGTGAGACGGACGCGATTGCCCGGCAGCTCCTCGACGGTCGTGGACATGCGAGTCATTCAAGCAGGGAACCCGATTCCGAGGTCGCGCGTTGCACTCCCGATGGATGCCTTGACGATCTTTCTCCTCGGTGGGACGGGCGCGATCTGGACACTCATGCTGTCCGCGGTCATCGCCTACGCGAAGCACAGCGCGCGCTAGCCAGTCAGTGCGGGCGGAGGGACTTGAACCCCCAAAGACCTTCCGGCCCAACGGGACCTAAACCCGTCGCGTCTACCAATTCCGCCACGCCCGCGCGGCGTCAGGGTACTTCCGTTTAGCATCTGCGTTCTGTGGCGGGTATGCGGCCCGACGATGTCTACGAACTGACGAGCGCGGGCGACCCCCGGGTCTCCCCCGACGGTCGTCTGATTGCGTACGTCGTCACAGGGATCGACCGCGACGAGAGCGCGTACCGGAGCGCGATCTGGGTCGTACCGGTCGACGGCTCCGAGGAGCCGCGCCAGTTCACGTCCGGCGAGCGCCGCGACGGCTCGCCGCGGTGGTCTCCCGACGGGAGGTGGCTCGCCTTCACGTCCAACCGCGCCGGCGAGGAAAAGACGGCGAAGGGCCAGCTCTACGTCATGTCGGCGCACGGCGGTGAGCCGCGCAAGCTGACGGACGGCGACGAGTCGGTCGAGGGGATCGCCTGGTCGCCTGACTCCAGTCGCATCGCCTTCGCACGCCGCGTCCGCGACGCTGCCTACGAGGAGGAGGACGACCGCAAGCGCGCGCCGCGCCGTTTCACGCGCCTCTTCTACAAACTCGACAGCGTCGGCTGGGTCGGCGACCGCCGCAAGCACCTCTTCGTCGTCGACGTCGCCGGCGGGCCTAGCGGCAGGAGCACGGAGCGCCAGCTCACCGAGGGCGACTGCGAGAACGACCAGCCCGCATGGTCCCGCGACGGCAAGCAGATCGTCTTCAGCTCTCTCCGCGGCGACCGCTGGGACGTCGATCTCCGGGAAGCTCTTTATGTGCTCGACGTCGACGGCGGCGCCGAGCCGCGCAAGCTCACCGCCGAGGGCGAGACCGCGAGCCGGCCCTCGGTGTCGCCCGACGGCACGCTCATCGCCTACTACCACGCGCCCGACGACGGCACGTGGCCCCGGCACAGCCAGGTCGCGGTCATCCCGGCGGACGGCGGCGAGCGCCGCGTCCTCACGGCGTCCCTCGACCTGAACTGCGAGCCGTATCCCACCGTCCGCGAGCCGGTCTGGGACGGCGACCGGATCGTCTTCGGCGTCGAGTCCGGCGGAAACGTCCACCTCTACGCGGTTTCGCCCAACGGCTCGGGCGCGCCGGAGCTGCTCGAGGGCGGCGAGCGCACGATCGGCCTGTACGACCTCCTCGACGGAGTCCTCGTCTACACCGCGAGCACGCACACGCGCCCGCAAGAGCTCTTCGCCGGCCAGAAGCGACTGACGAGCGTCACGGACGCATTCACGAGCGGCCGCGAGCTGATCGAGCCCGAGCGGTTCACGGCGATCTCCGCCGACGGCACCGAGGTCGACGCCTGGCTCGTTCGCCCCGCCGGCTTCGAGGAGGGCAAGAGCTATCCGACCCTCCTCACGATCCACGGCGGCCCCTACTCCCAGTACGGCACCGGCTTCTTCGACGAGGTGCAGGTCTACTCCGGAGCGGGCTATGCGGTGCTCTTCTCCAATCCGCGCGGAGGATCGGGCTACTCCGAGGAGTGGGGACGCGCGATCCGCGGGCCGCTCGACGGCTCCGGCAGGGGCTGGGGCTCCGTCGACTACGAGGATCTGATGGGCGTCGTCGACACCGCACTCGAGAAGTTCCCCTTCCTCGACGCCGATCGGCTCGGCGTGCTCGGCGGGTCGTACGGCGGCTACATGACGACGTGGATCATCGGCCACACGAAGCGCTTCAAGGCCGCGCTGTCGGAGCGCGCGGTGAACAGCCTCACGAGCATGTTCGGCTCGAGCGACGTCGGTTGGGTTTTCTCCCACCAGTTCGGCGGCCACATGTGGGAGGACATGGATGCGTATCTCGCGATGTCCCCGATCACGTATGCCCAGGACATCGAGACGCCGGTTCTCGTCGTCCACTCCGAGAGCGACCTCCGCTGCAACATCGAGCAGGGAGAGCTCCTCTTCAACGTCCTGCGGTTGATGGGCAAGGACGTCGAGATGCTCCGCTTCCCCGCCGAGAGCCACGAGCTCTCGCGCTCGGGCTCGCCGGTGCACCGCGTCATGCGGTTCGAGGCGATCCTCGAGTGGTTCGGGCGCTACATCGCGCCGTAGCGGGCTCGCATTGCTTTCCGCGCTTCGCGGGGCGACAATCATGGAGATGAGCAGACCGCTGCTGGCACTTGGACTGTTCGGCCTGCTCGGGCTTGTCGGCATGCTCGGAGCTGTCTCCGACAGCTCGGCAGCGCCGCCACCCGCGTGGGGCACCGCGATCGAAGTGCCCGGCACGGCGCCGACGCCCAACCACGGTGAGGGCGCAGGCGTGTCACAGTTCTCGTGCGCGACGGCCGGCAACTGCGCCGCTGTCGGCTCCTACACCGACAGCTCGGCCGTCTCCGGCACGGCCGGCCACACGCATGCCTTCGTTGCGGACGAGAAGAACGGCAGCTGGGGCGCCGCGATCGATCCGCCCGGCCTCGCGACCCTCAACACCGGCGGCACCGCCGGACTGAACTCGGTCTCGTGTGCGACAAACGGCACTTGCGCCGCCGGCGGCACCTACTACACGGCCAGCTCCACGCACCAGGCCTTCGTCGTCGACGAGACGAACGGCACCTGGGGCACCGCGATCGAAGTGCCCGGCACGGCAGCCCTCAACACCGGAGGGGACGCCTCCGTCTATTCCGTCTCGTGCGCGACGGCAGGCAACTGCGCCGCTGTCGGCACGTACAGGGACAGCTCCGGCCACAACCAGGCCTTCGTCGTCAACGAGACGAACGGCACCTGGGGGACGGCAATCCAATTGCCCGGCACGGCGACGCTCGAGAGCGGGGGACGCGTCGTCAGGGACTTTGTCTCGTGCGCGACGCCGGGCAACTGCGCCGCCGTCGGCAGCTTCGTGGACGACGCGGACTTCTCCGAGGTCTTCGTCGCCGACGAGACGAACGGCACTTGGGGAACGGCGATCCAAGTGCCCGGCATGGCGAGCGCCAACAGCGGCGGCCAAGCCGACGCGTATTCCGTCTCGTGCGCGACGGCCGGCAACTGCGTCATCGGCGGGCAGTACACCGACGGCGCGGGGTCCCAAGCCTTCCTCGCCGCCGAGACGAACGGTGTCTGGGGCGCCGCAATCGAGGTGCCCGGCACGGCGACCCTCAACAGCGGCGGCTACGCCTACGTGTTCTCCGTCTCCTGCCCGACGCCCGGCAACTGCGCCGCGGCGGGCGGCTACAACGACGGCGCCGGCAGCGTCGGCCAGCAGGCTTTCGTCGTCGACGAGACGAACGGCAACTGGGGTACGGCAATCGAGGTGCCGGGCACGGCAACGCTCAACAGCGGCAACCGCGCCTGGGCGGACTCGATCTCATGCGCGACGGTCCACAGCTGCGCCGTCAGCGGCACCTACACCGGCGGCTCCGGCAGCGAGGCCTTCGTTGCCGACGAGACGAGCGGCACGTGGCGCACCGCGATCGAAGTCCCGGGCACGGCAGGCCTCAACGCGGGCGGCGCCGCCGAGGCGACCTCGGTGTCGTGTGCGACGGCGGGCGACTGCGTCGCCGGTGGCTACTACCAGGACAGCTCCCTTCAGTTCCATGCATTCGTGGTCGGCTCGACTCCGGTGGGCGCGACCACGCTCACGCCGGCTGCTGTGGCCGGGGTCTACCGGGGGACGACGACTCTCTCCGCGACGTTGGCCTTCGGTGCCCACCCGGTAGCCGGCGAGACCGTGAGCTTCACGCTGAACGGCACGAGCGTCGGCAGCGCGACGACTGACGCGAACGGCGTGGCGACACTGCCAAATGTCAGCCTCGCTGGGATCGGCCCCGGTTCGTATCCGACCGGTGTGGCGGCGTCCTTCGACGGCGACGGAAGTCCCGAGTCGGCGAGCAACGGCTCGAGCGCGCTGACGGTGTACCCCGCGGGGCTCGTGGGCGTGAGCGGTGTGTCGGTGAAGACGAGCGGAGGCAAGATCGACAGCTTCGATTCATCGCTCGGCCCGTACAGCGCCACGACGAACCACGGCAGTGCGGCTCTCGTGATGAGCAATGGAACCGTCGGGCTCGCCGGAGTCGGCCTGCTCGGCAGCACGACATCGACGCAAGGGGCGGTGACGGTCGCGTCGACGGGACACGTCAGCGGAAACGTCCGGGCCGGCACCACAGCCTCGATCGCCGGAACGGTGGGCGGCACCGTGACGCAGCACTCGCCGTCCTTGGCGCTGCAGCGGCCGACCGTCTCCGCGTGCGCGCCGTTCAGCGCCAACACGGGGATCAGCGGCGGCACGTTCGCCTACTCCGCAAGCACCGGGAACCTCACCGTCAAGATGGGCACCGTCAAGCTCGCCAACGGGACCTACTGCTTCCACACCATCGCGTTCGCGGCCGGAACGAAGCTCGCCGTAAGCGGCCCGGTCACGATCCACCTCACGGGCAAGATCACCGGCTCGAGCGGCCACATCATCAACAGCACCAACAACCCGGCCAACCTCCACATCGAGACGAGCTTCGTGGGATCGAACGGCCTCGTGGTCGCCGGCGGGGCACACGCGTACATGACGATCCTCGCGCCGAGCACGAGCGTCACGATCCCGAGCGGCCCAGTATTCGGGACGCTCCTCTCGGGAACGGTGAGCCTCCTCGGCGGCGCCGCCTTCCACGCCGACACGCACTGAACCACGCTCGGCGGCGACTCGTCCCTGATTCGCGAAGGGCGTACTCTGGAGGCGATGAAACGACGGAGATGAGGAGGCCTTCGGTCTCGCTCCTCGGACCAAAAAGCGAGACTCGCGGCTTTCGGCCCGACATCCAGGGGCTACGGGCGATCGCGGTGACGCTGGTCGCCCTGGACCACGCGGGCGTCGGGTTCCTGCGGGGCGGCTTCGTCGGCGTCGACGTCTTCTTCGTGATCTCCGGGTTCTTGATCACCGGATTCCTGTTGCGGCGCGCCGAGCAGTCGGGGCGCGTGCCGTTCTCCGAGTTCTACGCCGCCCGCGCGCGGCGGATCCTCCCGGCGGCCACGTTGACGATCGTCGTGACGGTGATCGCCTCATGGCATTACCTGAACTTCGTGCGCGCCGTGTCCGTCTTTCACGACGCGATCTGGTCGGCGTTCTTCGCAGCCAACGTCCACTTCAGCGAAATCGGGACCAACTACTTCACGCAGGACAACCCCCCGTCGCCGCTTCAACACTTCTGGACACTCGCGGTCGAGGAGCAGTTCTACATCGTGTGGCCGGCGCTCCTCGCGGTGCTTCTGATCGCGACGCGGCGGAGACGGTCGCTCCTGATCGCGGCCACCTCGGTTCTGTGCCTCGCGTCGCTGATCTACTGCATTCACGACACCGAGACGACACAGGTGGGCGCGTACTTCTCGACGATCGCGCGCGCGTGGGAGCTCGGACTCGGAGCGCTGATCGCGATGCTCGCCTCCGACCTGGGCCGAATTCCGCCGGCAGTTCGTGCGGTTCTGACGTGGGTCGGTCTCGAGGCGATCATCTTCGCGGCCGTCATGTTCTCGGCCCATACGCAGTTTCCGGGATACGCAGTGCTGCTGCCCGTGGTCGGCTCGGCCATGGTGATCGTCGGCGGCCTGGGAGGAGGATCACCGTTCGGAGCTGGAGCAGTTCTCCGCTACCAGCCGTTTCAGTTCGTCGGTGACACGTCCTATGCGTTCTACCTGTGGCACTGGCCAATCCTCGTAATCACTGCGGCATACGTCGGACATCCGCTGACGGTTCCCCAAAACCTCGGCCTGTTGGCGATCGCGTTTACGGTGAGCGCCTTCACGTACCTCACCTTCGAGAATCCGATCCGCCACGCGAGACGGGTGGCCATGCCGCGTGCGGCGCTCGCGCTCTGGCCGGCGACGCTCGCGCTCGTGCTCGTCCTCGCGAACGTCGCGATCGCCTCGCAGCCGCGGCTCGAGGCGGTCGTGATCCACCACGCGGCCATCGTCCCCCACCCGCTCGGCTCCTACCCCCGGCTTGTCGCCAAGAGCGTCACGCGGGCCCGGCTCGCCCAGCGGGTCCCCGCGGTGCTCCACCCCACTGCGGCCCAGGTCTTCGACGACAGGAGGTCGTTCGACGGCTGCCGCCCCGGAGGCGGCGCCGGGGAGATCTGCGAGATGGGCGACCTGAGCGCCAGCCGGAGCTTTGCCGTGCTCGGCGACTCACACGCCAACGCGCTGATGTCGGCTTTCGACTACTTCGCCAAACGTCACCACTACCGCCTGATCGGGCTGACGAGCGCCGGCTGCACGCTCGGCATCGCCGTCGAGGATTGCAGCGACTGGTGGACGAGCTCCCTCCGGCAGCTGAGCCTCGATCACCCGCGATTCCTCGTCGTCGCACAGCGCTTCGATACGCGCCTCTTCTTCCATCAGATGTACCGCGACCTGAGAAGCGAGCTGACGGCGTTCGACCGACTCGTGCCACGGACCGTGGTCATCGAGGATCCGCCGTATCACCCGTCGATCGTCCCGACCGACTGCCTGCTGCGACGCGGAGCAACGCTGGGCGATTGCGCCGAGGCGTTCCCCACCTACCTGAGCGACCAATGGGCCAGCATGCGCGAAATCGTCGAGTCTCATCCCAAGGACAGGTACCTACTCACTCGGCGGTGGTTCTGCTCCGGCGGCGAGTGCCCGATGGTCATCGGGAACATGATCGCCTTCCGCGACGACCAGCACGTCTCCGAGACGTATGCGCGCTACCTCGCGCCCGCCATCTCCCATGATCTCTGGGAGCTGGTGTCGAGCCGGCGCTAGTACGGCGGTTGCGGGTCGTACTGGATGTAGCGGCGGACTTCGCGCGCGCGGTCGGGCGAGTGGAGCCGGCCGACGAGATGCAGCGCCATGTCGATCCCGGCCGAGACGCCCGCGGCTGTGACGACGTTGCCGGCGTCGACGAAGCGGTCGTCGGGGCGCGGCTCGATGTCGCGTCCCAGCGGGAGCAGCTCGCCGAACGCGCTCCAGTAGGTCGCCGCCGGTAGCCCGTCGAGGAGACCCGCGTCGGCGAAGACGAGCGCCCCGGTGCAGACGCTCGTCATCAGCGTCCCGCGGTCGCTCATCCCGCGGAGCCGCGCGCGCACCGCGTCGTCGCCGAGTTTCGCGCGCGTGCCGCGGCCACCCGGATAGACGAGGACGTCTGCGTCGCCGAGCTCGTCCCACGTGCACTCCGGCAGGACGCGCATCCCCTTCGCGCACGTGACCGGCTCGAGCGTGTCGCCGACGAGGCGGAGCGACACCTCGTCGGGATGGAGGTACCGCCAGGCCGCCAGCACTTCCCACGGGCCGACGAAGTCGAGCTCCTCGGCGCCCTCGAAGACGGCGATGGCTACGACGGGCACAGCTCTCCCGGAGGCGGGCTGATGGCCGCGAGGGCTGTCGTGAGCATCGTCCGCTCGACGGTGCTCGGCGAGAGGCGACCGCCCTGGAGCTCGAGGCTCGCGGTGTGGACGATCGCGCGCACGACGGCGATCAGCCACTCGGCCGAGACGTCGCTCCGGAAGACGCCCGCCGCCTGGCCGCGCTCGAGCAGCGGGATGTACTGGCTCGTGATCGGGAGATGCCTGCGTCGCAGCTCGCTCGGCGAGAGGCGGCCGATGTTGATCCCGAGCACCGCGTGGAATTGGTCGAGTTGCTTCCACGTCGCGCGCAGCACCCGCTCGAGCGCCTCGGCCGGGTCACCGCGCGCCGGCTCGGCTGCCCGCGTCGCCTCGGCGACCTGTGTGGTTGCGTTTTCCATGACCGCGTCGAGCAGTGCTTCGCGGGTCGGAAAGTGCATGTAGATCGTGGCGCGGACGACCCCGGCGCGACGAGCGATCTCGGCCATGCTCGCGTCGGGATCGCTAGACAGAGCATCGAGGGCACCGGTGACGATGGCCTCGATGCTCCGCTCCGCGTCCGCCCGGCGCTTCCGGGCGGACGCTTTGATCGGTGTCTTCGCTTCGGTCATCGATCAGTGGACGGGCATTGCCTGCGGGTTCAGGGCCAGCTTCGCGAGGAAGTGGTGTGCCTGCGGAAGCACGACGATTGCGGCACCGCTCGCGAGCGTAGCGACCACTCCGGCGATCGAGAACGCGTCGCCGATGCCCGCCGCGACCTGCGGGCCGAGGATCGCTCCGCTGCCGGCGGCGATCGTCGAGAAGATCGCGATTCCGAGCGTGCCACCGATCTCGTGGCCGGTCGAGGCGAGCCCGGAGATCATTCCGGCCTCGTCCTTGCGCGCTCCGGCGAGCACGGCCATCGAGACGGTGACGACCGCGATACCGAGACCGAGGCCGGCCACGAGCATGCCGGGGAGGACGTCGGCGAGGTAGCTGCCCTGCGGCCCGACGCCCGACAGGAGGAACATCCCGACCGCAGCGATCCCGAACGCCGCGGCAAGCGGGCCGCGGACGCCGTGCTTCGAGATCAGGTGCCCGGAGAGGTGCGCGCCCACGCCGGCCGCGACGGCGAGCGGGACGAACGCGAGACCGGTGTTGAGCGGTCCCCAGCCGAGCACGCTCTGGAGGTAGAGCGAGCAGAGGAGGAAGAGCCCGAAGATCGAGCCCGCAGCGACGAGCTGGAGAGCGAGCCCGCCGCCGATGGAGCGGTCGGCCAGCCGGCCGACGTTCAGCAGCGGCTTCTCGGTGTGACGCTCGTAGATCGCGAACACGACCAGGCCGGCGACCCCGCCGATGCCGCAGAGATGGGTCTGAACGGAGGTCCACCCCGCCGAGTCCGCCTGGGTGATGCCGTAGACGACTGCGGCGAGGCTCGTCGTCGCGAGAGCGGCACCCGGGAGGTCGAGGCCCCGCCAGCGCGGCTTCTCGGTATCCGCGGGCACGAGCTTCGTCGAGGCGACGAACAGGAGGATTGCTACCGGGATGTTGACGTAGAAGATCATCCGCCAGTCGGCAGCCTCGGTGAGGACGCCACCGACGAGGACGCCGATGGCCGCTCCGGCACCGCCGACGGCTCCCCACGCGGCCTGCGCCTTCGCGCGCGCCTGTCCGTGGAAGCCGGCCGTGATGATCGAGAGGGCCGCCGGCGAGAGGAGCGCCGCGCCGAGACCTTGGCCGGCGCGGGCGACGAACAGCGTCGCCGCACTGGTCGCCACCGCTGACATGACGGACGACGTGGTGAAGATGACCAGCCCGCCGAGGAACATGCGGCGGCGGCCGAGCAGGTCGGCGGCGCGGCCGCCGAACAGCAGGAGGCTGCCGAAGACGAGCGAGTAGCTCGTGATCGTCCAGCTGATGCTCGAGCCGCTCAGATGCAGATCGGAAGCGACGTGCGGAAGCGCGATGTTCACCGCCGTGATGTCGAGGATCACCATCAACTGCGCGACGAGGAGCACAGGGAGAAGCCAGCCGCTCGGCGTCCCGGCGTCTGTCGTCTCGACTGCGATCTCGTGCTTGGCGTGCTTGGGCTTGCGATGCATAACGTGACTCCTTTGCAAGTTGGACGTTGCTGTCTGAATTAATAAATCAGACATACCTGTCCAATGTCAAGGGTCCGCGCGAAAGTCGCCGCGAACGGCCTACGTCACGAGCCTGTACAAAAACCGCGAGTGGACGATGGCCCCGGGTGGAGTTGAACCACCGCACGCAGCTTCGAAGGCTGCCGCTCTGTCCACTGAGCTACGGGGCCGAGTGGGCGAAGCGTAGCCCTCCTTCCGGCCTCGGTACCCTGTCCGGGCACGGTGGCGGTAGCTCAGTTGGTAGAGCTCCGGGTTGTGGTCCCGGTGGTCGCGGGTTCGAGTCCCGTCCGCCACCCTTGCGTGTCTTCGTCATAGCGGGGTTCGTCCTCGCCCTGGCGGCCTGCGGGGGCGGGGCGGCTCCGCTCACACAGGAGCAGGCTCAGCACTGCGGCGTCCACGTCTACTTCCTGACCAACGCGACCCCCGCGGAGGAGCACGCCGTGGCCGCGAAGCTGAAGGCGGATGGACGCGTGAAGACGCTGACCTTCGTTTCGAAGGCGCAAGCGCTCGCGAAGATGAAGAAGGAGTTCCCGAAACTGTTCAGGTCGGGGGTGGACATCGGCAACCCGCTGCCGGACGCGTACACCGCGGTGCCCGCGACACTCGCGGACATCCCGGGGATCCGGGACGAGATCGCGCAGGCGCACCTGCCCGGAGTTCAGCGGGTGCTGACGAACTCGCTACCGCTCTGCCAGGCCTGACTAGGTAACCCGCACGCCGGCAAACAGCTCGAGCATCTTCTCGTTGAAGGCAGGAATGTCGTCCGGCTTGCGGCTTGTCACGAGGTTGTCGTCGACGCAGACCTCCTCGTCGACCCACTCGCCGCCGGCGTTGCGGATGTCCGTCGCGAGCGTCGGCCACGACGTGAGCCGCTTGCCGCGCACGACGCCCGACTCCACGAGGATCCACGGGGCGTGGCAGATCGCGGCAACCGGCTTGCCGGCGTCGTGGAAGCCCCGGACGAACGAAACCGCGTTCTCGTCGCCGCGGAGCTGATCCGGGTTGCCGACTCCGCCCGGGATCAAGAGCGCGTCGTAATCGTCGGGCGAGACCTCCTCCACCGTCCGGTCGACCTTCACCGTCGTCGCCGGCTCGAAGTGGTCGAAGCCCTGGATCTCGCCGTCGTGGATCGAGACGATCTCCGTCTCGGCGCCCGCGTCCTCGAGCGCCTTGCGCGGCTCCTCGAGCTCGACGCGCTCGAACATGTCGGCGGCGAGGATCGCCACCCTCTTTCCATGCAGGCTGGCTGGCAACTCGGTCATCGTGACCCCCTCGGTTGCTTACGAGGGAGCCATTACCTCACCGGCGTATTTTGAACGCAGGTAGTCGAGATACGGCTGAGCCTGGAGCGTCGAGCCGGTCGCGCGCTCGAGCACCTGCTGCGACGTGTACTTGCGCCCGAGCTCGTGGATGTGCGAGCCGAGCCACTCGCGCAGAGCGGTGAACTCGCCGCGGCCGACCTGCTCCTCGAGATCGGGAATGTCGCGCTGCACGGCCTGCCAGATCTGCACCGACATGACCGTCCCGAGCAGGTACGTCGAGAAGTAGCCGATCATGCCGCCCGACCAGTGGACGTCCTGGAGGACGCCCTGTGCGTCGTTCGGCACCTCGACGCCGAGGTACTCCCACATCTTCTGGTTCCAGATCTCCGGCAGATCCTTCAGCTGAATCCGGCCTTCGACCATGTCCTGCTCGAGCTCGAAGCGGAGCATCACGTGCATCCCATAGGTGACCTCGTCCGCGTCGATCCGGATGAGGCCCGGCTGCGAGCGGTTGATCGCCGGGAGGAACCGGTCGAGCTCGACGCCCGCGAGCTGCTCCGGGAACGCCTGCTGCACGCGCGGGTAGAAGAACTGCCAGAACGGCAGGCTGCGGCCGACGAGGTTCTCCCACAGGCGGCTCTGCGACTCGTGAATGCCGAGCGAGCACGGCCCGCCGGTCGGAAGCCGCTCGAGATGCTCCGGCTGCTGGTGGCTGTAGAGGCCGTGGCCGTACTCGTGCATCGTCGAGAAGAGCGACTTGAGCGACTCGGGGTGGTACTTCGTCGTGATCCGGACGTCGTTGCGACCGGGGCCGGACGCGAACGGATGCTCCGTCTCGTCGAGCCGCCAGCTGTCGGGCCGGTGGCCGAAGAGGTCGACGACCGCGTTGTCGAGCTCCTTCTGCCGGTCGACGGGGAAATCGCCGTGGAGGAACGAGTCGTCGACTTCGCGATCGCGCAACTCGGCGATGAGCTCGACGAGCGGCGGCTTCAACTCCTCGAAAACCGCGCGCACCTCGGCGGTCTTCGTCTGCGGCTCGTAGTCGTCGAGCAAGACGTCGTAGCGCTCGTCGGCGCCGTCGTCCGCGAGCTCGGCGTACCGGAGCTTCAGCTCGACGTTCTTCTCGAGGCAGGGCAGGAACGAGGCGAAGTCGTTCTCCGCCCGCGCCTTCACCCAGATGGGGTTGGCCTGGGCCGACGCGTGCGCGATCTCCGCGCGCAGCGAGGACGGGACCCGCACCGCCTTCTCGTAGTCGCGGCGGGTGAGCCGGATGAGGGCGGCGTCGTCCGAATCGGGATCGAGCGACCCCTCGCGCGGAGCAAGGTCGTCGAGGAGCTTGCCGATCTCCGGGTCGGTGAACTTCTCGAAAGCGATCTTCACGAGCGTCGAGCTCTGCTCGGCGCGATGGGCGTTCCCCGCCTTCGGCATCATCACGAGCTGGTCCCAGCCGATGAGGCGGGCGATCTTTCCGAGGTCCTGAACCTCGGCGAGCCGTTCCTTGAGTTGGTCCAATGCGTCAGCCATACGGCGAGCCTACCCTTATGCGGGCTTACTCTAAGAACCTGGGCGCCCGTAGCTCAGTGGACAGAGCGGCGGACTTCTAATCCGCGGGTCGGAGGTTCGAATCCTCCCGGGCGCATCCCGAGCGCGGCGTGGTTACGCTCGGGCCGTGCGTGTCGCCGTGAGCGTGGACATGGAAGGCGCGACGCAACTACGGAGCGTCCGCGAGATTTGGGGCTGCCTTCCGGAGTACTGGGCGACGGGCAAGCCGCGCCTCGAGGCCGACGTCCGCGCTGCGTGCGAAGGGCTGTTGGCCGGCGGCGCGACCGAGCTCGTCGTCCTCGACAACCACGGCGGGAACACGGTCAACGTCTCGCCCGACGCCCTGCCGCCGGGCGCTCGCCTGGAAACGTGGCGCGACTTCGACCTGCACGAGCACGATGTGGACGCGACGCTCCAGGTCGGCTATCACGCGCGCGGCGGCGTCGAGGGCTTCATCTCGCACACGTACGTCCCCGGCCTCCGCCTGCGCGTCGACGGCGAGCTCGTGTCGGAGAGTCACGGCCGGGCGTGGGCGTCGGGCGTGCCGCTGCTCGGGATCGTCGGCAACGACCTGCACCGCGAGACGCTCGGCTCCCTCTCCGACACGCCCTACCTCGTGGCGCAGCGGACGGTCAGCCGCAGCGAGATGGAGCCGGTCTTCGGCGAGCATGAAGGCCTCGACGCGATTCGCGAGTTCTCCGAGCGTTGCGTGACAGACGTTCGTTCCGCGCCGCCGGTGCCCGCGCGGCCGACCCTCGAGGCGAGCATGCCCAACGGCCGCGACGTGCGCGAGCAGATGGCCGCCGCCGGCTGGGAGCGTGCGGGCGAGGTCGAGTTCGTCGCGCAGCTCGAGCGGTGGGACGAGGCGCGTGACCTCCTCGCCGCAGCGATGAACGCGGCGTTGGTCCCGTTCCTGCCGTACTGGCTCGGCGGGTTCGAAAGCGCCGCCGCCGCGGCCGCGGCAGACCCAGCGCGGGTCGAGGCGATTCGCGTGATCTTCGACGCGTGGGCGGAGGAGTCGCATCCGGAGTGGTACACCGAAGCGACGGATCCCTTCGCGCCCGGGATCGCCGCGTGGCTGGCCGACCGGCCTGCGCGGTGACACGTCGCGGCGGCGGCCCGCTCGGCTTGTTCGCCCACCATCGCGAGCATGCCCCCCAGCACCTCGCGATCCTCATGCTCCTCGCCGGCGCGCTCTCGCTCGCTGCGTC
>JAWVDC010000005.1:0-2799 GCA_033857715.1 Gaiellaceae bacterium
CTACCTGGATCGTCGATGTCCCGCTTGTCCGGGCGACCCCCTAGAACCCATCGTTTCGAGGTCGCCCCGTAGACTGGGATTTGTGAACGACTTCGAGCTCGCGGTCGGCTTCGTCCTCTCCCACGAGGGCGGCGCCGACGGCTCGCCGCACACGGATCCCGACGATCCTGGCGGCGCGACCCGCTGGGGAATCGCGCAGCGCTATCACCCGTCGATCAACGTGCTGACGCTCACGCGCGAAGAGGCGGTCGCCATCTACCGACACGAGTATTGGGGGAAGTACGGCTGCGGCGCGATGCCCTTCCCGCTCTCCGTGCTCCACTTCGACAGTTGCGTGAATCCCGGACCTGGCCGGGCGGCGCAGTTCAAGGCGATCGCGCGGAACCCGCACGACTATCTGCTCCGGCGGATCGGCTACTACCTCGAGAAGGTGAAGGAGAGCCCGGTGAAGGCGAAATTTCTCCGGGGCTGGTTGGTTCGCTGCATGGATCTACACGCGAGGTTTCTCGCGTAGGAGACACGATGGACCCTGCTTCGATTCTCGCACTCCTCGGACTCATCCAGCTCGTGATGCGGATCTTCGGACCGCCGGTCGCTCGCTTCATGCAGGCCGAGGTCGAGAGCTTCCGCGCGCGAAATCCCGATCACCCGAACGCCATCGCCGCGGTCGAGACCATCTCGTCGATCTTCGAGGCAGCCGCGCACGAGTTCGAGCACATGGACTGGGGCACGATGACCCCCGACGAGATCGGCAAGGCGAAGCGCGACGGCGTGATCGTCGAAGCGTCTGGGCGCGTCGCCGCGCGTGGACTCCAAATCTCACCGGACGACGCGGCGATGTACGCGCACCGCGCATATCAAGCCGTCGTGTTCCTCGCCGGCGGGCGGAAGGCTCCGGCGGTGCCGATAGCCGACGCAGCGATCCAGGGAGGTGCGTGATGAACGATGGACTGACGAAGCTACTCGACTTCTGGCCGGGGCAGAAGGAACAGGGAATCAACATCCTCGGCATGCTCGGCGGGCTCGGCGCTATGGCGACGCTACTCGCCGGGTGGCTCGGCGGCGGCGTAGACGCGAAGATGAACTGGCAGGAATTCGCGGCGGCGTATGCTGCCTTTCACTTCTCGGCGCAGCAGTTCTCGAAGCGCCTCGCCGCCGACCGCGCGGCACGCGAGCAGCAGGCCGTGACGCTTACCGCGGTCTCGGCCGCGGCTCCCGCAGCCGCACCGGAGATCCACGCGGCTGTCGCGGCGACGAGCCCGCGAGCGGCCGAGGTGGTCGAAGCAACGGAGTTTCCGCCTAGGTCGTGATGGCGGTCGAGATGGAAATGGAGAGACGGAAGAACCCGGGCGATACGGACACGCTCAGACTCCACCTTCAGCAGGTGGTCGACGAAGCGCGCCAGCACCTCCAACGGGTGATGGACGAGCGCGATCTTCGCTACGAGCAGAGATTCCAGATGCAAGAGCGTGCGCTCGGCGCGGCGCTCATGGCGCAGAAGGAAGCTGTCGCCGCGGCTCTCACGGCCGCCGAGCGGGCGGTAACCAAGGCCGAGCTTGCGGCAGATAAAAGGTTCGAGTCGGTGAACGAGTTCAGAGGGCAGCTCGCCGATCAGGCGGCGACTCTCCTGTCGCGGACCGAGGCAGGCGTGGAGTTCGGGAATTATCGGGAGAAGTTAGAGACGCTCGTGTCGCGGATCGACAGTCTCGCGACGCGGATCGAGCGGAGCGAAGCCAAGGGCGCGGGCCTCAAGGACAGCTGGGGCTACCTCATCGGGCTCGTGAGCCTCATCGGCGGACTCCTCGCAATCGCCTATGCGGTGGCGAAAGGACGTGCGGGATGAAGATCCTACTCGCTTTGATCACCCTCGCGATCTCCTGCTGCGACAGGCCGGCCGAAGCGACGGTCATCGACTACTCCGTCGGCTCGCAGTCCCGTCTCGCGCACGAGATCACGCAGGGCGGTGTCCCCGTCTCCGCGTGGTCGATCGAGTCGGGCGTCTGGCAGCCGGTCGAGCTCTTCCGCCGAGTAGATCCGCCGAACGACTTCGGGCTCGGCGTCTGCAACACGCCGTCGGGCTCGTGCGGCACGGGCCAGCAGAACGAGATCGACAGCAACGGCGCGTACCGCGACGTGATCGCGTTCTCGACGGCCGGCGTCATCTTCGACGCAATCAACTTGTCGAGCCTCGACGGCACGTTCCCCGGCGACGATGCGTGGTCGATCTACCTGACGAACCTGCTCCTCCCCGACCTGGCGGCGCTCACGCCCTTCGCAGCCGGCGCCAACGGCCACGGGATCTTTCACCGCGTGCCGATCGGCCAGGCGGCGGACTGGATCTACGTGACGACGAACGGCGCGGGGAGCGACTTCCTCGTCCGCTCGATCGAGACGGCGGCGCCGAGCGAAGTGCCTGAGCCGGGGACGATGGCGCTTCTCATGCTCCCCGCACTCGTCATCGCGCGCAGGCTCCGGAGAGCGCAGTGGAGCTGATCGGCCAACCGCTGTCTGGCGGATCGGGCGGCGGCGGCTTCATCCCGACGCGCGTCCGCGCGGGTAAGCGCTTCACTGTGACCGAGGACTCGCAGGCGCTCTTCGCGCAAATGATCGTCGTCGAGGACACGGGGCTCATCGTGTTCGAGGACGGCGCGGTCCTGATCCACGTGAACCTCCTCCCCGATCCGAAGCCGGGGCCGTTCGCGCAGGAAGGCTTCGCTCAGGAAGGCACGGTGCAGGATTGAAGCGACTCGTTGCAGCTCTCGCCCTCGCTCTCGCCGTCTCGCCGGCCTTTGCCGGGGG
>JAWVDC010000006.1:0-22957 GCA_033857715.1 Gaiellaceae bacterium
GAACACGCGTGCGACGTCGTCGTCGGAGCGCACGTCGCAGGCCGTGACGAGCGGGCTCGACACCGTCTCCGCGAGCTCGCGCACCGTCTTCTCGATCCGCTCGCCCTGGAAGGTGAACGCGAGCTCGGCGCCCTCGTCGGCGAGCCGCCGCGCGATCGCCCACGCGATCGAGCGCTTGTTCGCGACGCCGAGGACGAGTCCCCGCTTTCCGTCGAAGCTTCCCACCGGGCGATCCTAATCCGCCTCAGCTACCCTGGTTGCCTTGCGCCGCGCGATTGCCCTTACGGCCCTGGCGGCGGCGCTCGTGTCCGCGACCTCCGCCGCGGGCGGCGCGAGCCTCGCGTTCACGTTCCAGGGCGAGCGGATCGAGAAGTCGGTGCGCGATCTTGCCGACTCGGTCGACTCCCCGCTCGTGACCGAGTGCGACGTCCGCTCCGACGACGACGTCGCGCGCGTCTTCTCCGAGGTCTCGGACGCCTTCGGCGGCGAGCTCGACATCCTCGTCCACTCGATCGCCTTCGCCGCGGCCGAGGATCTCGAGGGCCGCTTCACGGACACGCCGCGCGACCGCTTCTGGATGGCCGTCGACGTCAGCGCGTACTCCCTCGTCGCGTGCGCGCGCGCGGCCGAGCCGCTCATGGAGAAGGCCGGCGGCGGCTCGCTCCTCACGATGACGTATCTCGGAGGCGAGCGCGCCGTGCCGCACTACAACGTCATGGGCGTCGCGAAGGCGACCCTCGACTCGTGCGTGAAGTACCTCGCGTGGGATCTCGGCGAGAAGAACATCCGCGTCAACGCCGTCTCCGCCGGCCCCGTGCGCACTCTCGCCGCGCGCTCGATCGCCGGCTTCACGAGGATGGAGGACATCGTCGAGGAACGCGCCCCGCTCCGCCGGCACGTCACCGCGGACGACGTCGGCGCCGCCGGCGCGTACCTCCTCGGAGACGGCGCGGTGAACGTGACCGGAACGACGCTCTACGTCGACTCCGGGTACCACGCGATGGGCATGTAACCCCCGCGGGGACTCGAGGGGCGTACGATTCGTCCGTGCTCGCACGTGGACGCTCGTGGTTCCTGCTTCGGCTGGCCCTTGCTGCGATGCTCTTTGCGGGAGGTCTTGGTCTGGCCGTTGCCTGCGGATCGCGCGACACCAACCTTTTCACCGATCGACTGACGACGACCGTCACAACGAATGGTCACGTCACGACGATCGTCACAGGGCCATAACAGCCACGGGACGCGCGTCCTCCGTGCGGACGATGATCAGGCGGTGAAAGGGTTGGTCACGTGATCGCGCGGCTGTCTCGTCCGTTCGAGCTCGTGCTCTTCGGCGCCGCCCCGCTCGCGTGTCTCGGATGGCTCACGTGGTTCGCGTGGGGAAACGGCGGTGGCGGAGTGTTCGCGATCTTCCGGCAGGCCGGCATTGCTGTCTCGAAAGCCCACAGTCCGTACCTGCCGGCGACGGTGCCGGTCATCGGCGAGGGCAACTCCTATGTCTACGCGGAGCCGTTCGCGTATCTGTTCGTCCCGTTCACGTCGTTTCGGGAACGCACGGGCGCGGTCGTCTTCCTGTTCATCTCCGCGGCCGCGGTCTGCCTCGCGATACGTCTGCTCGGCGCGCGTGACTGGCGTTGCTACGGGGCCGCGCTCCTGACGTTCCCGGTGTTGGGAGCGTTCGCCCTCGGTGCGATCGGGCCGCTGCTTCTTCTCCTCGTCGCCGCCGGCTGGAGGTACCGCGACCATGCGGCGGGCGGGGTCGCGCTCGCTCTGGCCGCTGCCGTGAAGCTCTTCCTCTGGCCTGTGTTGGTGTGGCTCGTGCTTACCCGCAGGCTGCGCGGAAGCGTCGCAGCGGCATTGACCATCGCGGTCGTCCTCGGCATCTGGGTGCTCACCGACCGGCACGGTCTGGCGGAGTATCCGACCACGCTCCGTGTGCTCAACGAGGTCTACCGCAAGGGGTCGTACTCGCCCCAGGCGCTCGCGCTCGCCTTCGGCGCGCCGGCCGGCGCGGCCGCCGCTGTCTCGATCGTTCTCGCGATCCTCGGTGTGGGCGCGATCTTCCTCTTGAGGCGGCAGGAGCGGGACGCCTTCGCGGTCGCCGTGGTGGTCTCCGTGTTGGCGACGCCCATCCTCTGGATGCACTACCTCGTTCTTCTCATCGTTCCGCTGCTGCTCCTCGGTCCGTCTCTCAGCGTGTGGTGGATCGCTCTCGTCGCCTTGTGGGCGACTCCGAGCTACGCGTCGGCCGGCGACCGCTGGCGGTTGCTGCTCACGCTGACCGTCGTTGCCGTGGTCGCATCGGCACCGCGTTTGCGCTCGCGGCGGCCTCCGGAACAGACCGCCGAGGCCTCTGTCGCCTAGCGGAGGGCTCCGCCGATGCAACGGCAGGACGGACTCGAGCCCGTCCTGCCGTTATTGACCTTCAGCCGTCGAGAGCACCGACCTTGATCGCGGTGATCTTCGCGCCGCTCGCATTTCCGTCGTAGCCGGTGCAGCTCATGCTGACCGATCCTGCCGTGTTCAGCGTGAGCAAATCCTGGAGCACGAGGGACTGGCTGTAGTAACCGCCGTCCCACCCCGGCAGCCGCGCCGAAGCCGACTCGCCCGTGCTGAGCGAGCAGGCGAAGGACTGAGCGTCGTTGTCGAGATTCTCGAGGTTGGTCTTCGCGAACACCGCATACAGCCCGGCCGGCAGATTGCGCGTCACGACGGTCACCGGGGTGCTGCCGAGCGAGTGCTCAGAATCCTGGCGTGCGATGTACGCGGTGGACGCGGCGGCCGGACCAGCAGGGCCTACGGGCCCGGGTTCCCCGTTCTGGCCCGCCGGGCCTGGCGCACCGGCGGGTCCGGCAGGCCCGATGCCTCCTGCGGCTCCTGGATCGCCCTTGGCCCCGCCCGCAGCGAGGAGCAGCCAATTCGCATTCGGCGGCGTGCTTCCGGTGCTGGCGAAGAGCGCGAGATAGCTGGAACCCTGGTACACGACGGCGTCACGCACTGCGTACGCGGTGCCCGCCGTCCACTGCCCCTGCCAGGTCAGCCCCGCAGGACCCACCTGGTTCCAGCTCAGAACTGTCTCTTTCGACGTGCAGGTCGCGGTGTCCGCGATCCGCAGTGCGCCGGTGTTGCGGAGGTAACAGGCATGAATCACGCCGCCTCCATCCGGGATGCTCGCGGCGGCTACCCCTCCGGCCACAGCGGCGACCGTCGCGGCCGCGCACACCGCGACGAGCTTCTTTGACATGCGCATGGTTCGTCCTCTCCTTTGTGGGCTGGCGTCATCAAGGACTCAGCTGGACGAACTCGATGATTGATATATTTGGGACGTGTACCGTACTAATCGTACTCACTTACGATGAGGTGCGTCGATTAGGGCTGCCAACGAGCGTGTCCCCAGCGTCGTCGGCCGGCTCCGGCAGGCCTACGAGCTCGGACGCGACCAAATGCTCGAGCGCGTCAAGGCGGCCGGGCACGTCGAAGTGACCGAGGCGATGATCGCGCTCTTCCGATTTGCAGGCGTCGATCAACGGCGACCGAGTCAGATCGCTAGAAACGCCCGCCTCTCCAAGCAAGCGACGAACGACATGCTGAGAGAACTCGAACGTCTCGGGTACCTCGCCCGCCACCCAGACCCCGACGACGGCCGCGCCCGGATCATTCGGCTGACTGAGCGAGGCCGAGCGCTCGACAGCGCCGTCTGGGAAGCCGGACGAGCGGTCGAGCAATCGTGGCGACGTCGTCTCCCGGCCGAGGAGTGGGCGACGTTCAACGATGTACTTGCCGGCGTGATCGGTGCCCACGGGCAACCGCCCGAATGAGCTGACCCGTGTTGGCTAGCCGCCGCTGATCGCGGCTATCACGTCGAGCCGCGAGCCGGCGGAGAGCGGAGCGTCCAGGCCTGAGCGCTCGCCGTCCACGTACGTGTGGATGTGCGGGCGGAGCGTCGGGCCTTCGGCGACGAGGCGGTCGCGGAGCCCGGGCCAGCGCGCGTCGAGCTCTTCGATCGCGGCTAGGACCGTCGCCGCCTCGATCTCGAGGCGGCGCGGCAGTCCTGGGAAGAGCGGGGAGAGCGTGCCCGGCAGGCGGACGTCGGCCATGCGGCGTCCCTACTAGTCGACGATCGCGACGTCGACCGAGGAGATCGCCGGGAGATAGCTCGCGATCTCGCTCCACGTGTCGCCCTCGTCGGCGCTCGCGAAGACCTGGCCGGTGCTCGTGCCGAAGTAGAGGCCCGGGATGTCGTGCTTGTCGATCGTCATCCCCTGCCGGAGAACGCCGAGATGCGCGTTCACCTGCGGCAGGCCGTTGCGCAGCGGCTGCCAGCTCGAGCCGGCGTCGCGGGTGCGCCAGACGGTCGCCTTGCCCTCGTGCATCGTGCGGCCGTGGCCGCCGTCGACAGGGATCGTGTAGAAGCTCTCGGTGTCGTGCGGATGGGCGGCGGCGGCGAAGCCGAAGTCGCCCGGCAGGCCCTCCGTGATCTCCGTCCACGTCTTCCCGCCGTCGTCGGAGCGGTGCGTGCCGACGTGGTTCTGCTGGTACATCCGCTGCGGGTCGGGTGAGCGGGTGAGCTTGTGGACGCAGAACCCGACATCGTCGTAGTTCTCCGGCGGCGGCCAGTCACGCCGGAGGCCCTTGTTGTGGGGCTCCCAGGTCGAGCCACCGTCCTCCGTCTTGTAGGCGCCTACCCCCTGTACGACGGCGAAGAAGCTGTCCGAGTCGTCGGGATCGGTGAGGAGATTGGAGATGCCGAGATGACCAGGCGGCTGCATGGCGGGGTCGTCCCACATCTCGCTGCCGTGCTGTCCCGAGAGAGTCGAGAGGAGGGAGAAGGTCTCACCGTTGTCGCGGCTCTCGAAGATGCCGGGAGCCTCGACGCCGACGAGGAGCCGGTCGCCCGCGCGGGCGAGTGTCGAGACTTTCGAGATCTTGCGGCCGTCGCCGTCGCCATACGTGAGGCCCTCGCTCGAGTGCTCCCACGTCGAGCCGCGGTCGCGGCTGCGGAAGATCGCCGAGCCGTGCCACTCGCTCGCCGCGGCGGCGTAGATCGAGTCGGACGTCGCGTCGTAGATCGCGTGGTAGACGGGCCAGCCCTCGCAATGCGGGCCGCTCATCGTCCAGTTCTTGCGGTCGTCGCTCTCGAACAGGAACGCGCCCTTGCGCGTGGCGACGGTCAACAGTGTCTTCGGCATCTCAAGCTCCTCTTTCTCGGGACTCCCCCGAGTCTCGCTGAAAACCGAGACTCGGGGGAGAGTGATCTTTCAGCCGGCGAGCGGCTCGCCGGTCTCGAGCAACGTCTTCAGGCCGCTGAGGACGAACGACCAACCGCCGGCGACGTTCTCCGCCGTCTTCGGCGAGTCCTCGAGGCGGTCGTGTGTGACAGTGACGAGCGAGAACCCGTCCTTGTCCTCGATCTCCCACGAGACGCGGCTCGCCGCCTCCGCTGCCGTCTCGGGGTCGTAGAGCGAGCGCCACTCGTGAACGAGGCGGTGCGGCGGCTCGTACTCGCTCACGCCGCCGACGACGAGGTCGTTGCCTTCCGCGTCGAGGCCCGTGAACGCCTCTGCCGTCACCGTGATGTGCGAGCCGAAGAAGTACTTGTGCGTGAACGCGGGAGTCGTGATCGCCTCCCAGATCTCCTCCGGGCTCGCCTTGATGAACACCTGATACACCTGCGTGGTCTGTGCCGTAGCCGTGGTCATGCCGTTTGATCCTCCAGTTCGTGCTTGAGATCCGCGAGCGCCGCGACGCGGTGCTCCGTGTACTTGTCGATCCACCGGTCGTGGATCAGCCGGATCGGCACGGGATTCAGGAAGTGGAGCTTTTCCCTTCCCTGCCGGCGGGGGACGACGAGTCCTGCGTCCTCGAGCACGCGGAGGTGCTTCATGACACCGAAGCGGGACATCTCGAGCTCCGACTCGAGCTCTGTGAGCGTGCGGCCGTCACGCTCGAAGAGCCGGTCGAGGAGATGCCGTCGCGTCGGGTCCGCGAGCGCCTTGAACACGCGGTCGTCGTCCATGCCGGGCAGATTATGTGACTAAATGGTCACATGTCAAGCGGGTTATGTAAATGGCTTCAACACCATGTCGGCGACCACGATCAGGAGCACCCCGACGTCGATGCGGGCGAGCAGGAGAATCCGCTGTACCGCAGCGAGAGTCTCGGGCGCGTCCGGTCCTTTCGTCTCCATGAGCTCGGCGATCCGCTTCGACTGCGGCCCGAGCACGAGGAGGCCGGTCAGGAAGGTGAGGACGTAGCCGACGAGGGCGATCGTGACCCATGCCGTGCCGAACCCCCAGTGCAGGTTGATGACCATCGCGATCCCCATGAGGAAGACGAGGAGGCCGACCGGAGCGAAGACACGTTCGCCGATGAACGCGGCTTGCCTCGCGATCGTGGCCATCTCGCGGGGGTCGGACGAGCGCTCGGCGCGCATCGCGAGGATCGTGATCGTTGCCCCACCGCCGACCCATACGACCGCACCCAACACGTGCACGAACTTGAACAACCCGTACCAGTCCGACGGGATCGCATTCGACGCGAACAGGAAGATGAGCGCGACGATGACGACCGCGAGGCCGACCGCCGCTGTGATTAGTCCCGAGGGCAGCCCGCGCTCGGCCGGCTGCTCGGTGGTGTGTGGAGTCTCCATGGCGCGGAGTATTAGGGGATTCGGCGGACGACTACAAGGCCTGCGCGGCCGCGATCAGCTCGTCAACGTCCGGCAACTCGTCCTTCGCGTAGCCCCACGCGCCCCGGATGATCCCGTCACTGTCGAGGAGGAAGGCCGATCGCGCCGACACGTCGCGCATGCCGTTGTGATCGATCGCGATGTCGAAGCCGTGTGTGGCCTCGGCGTTCCAGTCGGAGAGCAGCGGGAAGTCGAGGTCGAGCGCCTGCATCCACGCGACGTGGGTGTACGGCGAGTCGCGCGAGATCGCGTAGGGCTCGACGCCTGCCGCCTGCAGCTCCTCTCTCCTGTCACGCAGGAGCTCGAGCTCACTCGTTCAGGTCGTCGACCAGTCGAAAAGGTAGAAGACGAGAAGGGCCGGCCGGTCGTGGAGGAGATCGCCGATAGTCGCCGTCTCCCGCGGCGTCGTCCAGACGATCGCCTCGAGCGGAGCTCTCTGGCCGGCCTCCAGCATCAGCCCGAGTTTACGACGATCGGCTCCGGCGCGACCTCGGTCGCCTCCGCGATCTCCCGCACGACTTCGACGATGTCCTTGTTCGCGTTGAAGACGTGGAGCTGTCTGTCCGCGCCGTTGCCGCGGCGGAGGATCTCCTCGATTCCAGACAGTTCCTCCTCCGAGCCGAGCTCCCGCGCGTGCGGCTCGACCGTCTTCAAGGTGCGGCGGATCGACGCGGCGACGGGGGAACGGTTGCGCTTGCCGGTGTGGAGATCCATGACGGGGGCGGAGAGGCCGTACCGCGCGGCGAGCCACTTGTTCTCGGTCGTGAGAATGCGGTGGAAGGACGGGATCTCCTCGCCGCGCTCGACGAGCTCCGCGTAGTGCTTCACGAGCGCCTGGCAGTACGCGGTGATCGCGATCACGTCGTCGAGCTGCGTCACCGCGTCACAGATCCGGATCTCGATCGTGCCGAGCCGCGGGTGGAGGCGGATGTCCCACCAGATGTGCGTGTAGTCCTGGATGCAGCCGGTCTTCTCCAGCTGGTTCACGACCCCGGCGTAGTCGGCGTAGTCCCGGAAGCGCGGCGGCGGGCCGGAACGGGGGAACGCCGCGAAGACCATGTGGCGGGAGGACCGAAGCCCGGTCGGCTCGCCGCGCCAGAACGGTGAGCTCGCGGAGAGCGCGACGAGCTCGTGCAGGTGTCCGATCAGCGCGTTGACGATCTGAATCGCCTTCTCGGGGTCGTCGACGGCTACGTGGACGTGCATCCCGAAGATGAGCTCGCGCCGCGCGATGTACTGCATCTGGTCGACGAGCGCGCGGTAGCGATCCTTCGCGGTGATCCGCTGGCGCTCGAAGAGCGAGAACGGATGGGTTCCCGCGGAGCCGACGCGCAGGCCCTTCTCCCGCGCGACGTCGCACACGTACGCGCGGATGCGCAGGAGCTGCTGGCGGACGCCCGCCGGCGTGTGGCACACCGGCGTCGCGACCTCGAGCACCGACTGCATGAGTTCGGAGTTGATGCGCGGCTCGAGCTCGTGGCCGGCGACCGCCGCGAGGACGGTGTCGATGTGCTGGACGAGGTCGAACGTCTCCCCGTCGAGGAGCATGTACTCCTCCTCGACGCCGAGCGTGTACGGGTCGCTCTGGCCGAACGTGTGGTCGAGGACGCTCCCGCCCGGCGGGAACCCCGGGCCAGGGCCGGTGATCGACGGGGGGATGAGGGAGTCGGCCATGTCGCGGACCTTATTCCCCTGCTTTGCAGGACGAAAGCGCGTCAGTCGGCGATGAGGGCGTCGGCCTCGATCTCGACCTTCCACGCGGGGTCGAGCAGCCCGGCGACGACGAGCATCGTCGAGGCCGGCCGGCTGTCGCCGAAGACCTCTCCGTGCGCGCGCGCGACGGCTTCCCAGTCATCTGCGTCGGTGATGAAGACGCGAGTCCGGACAACGTCCTCCGACTTGGCTCCGAGCTCTGCGAGTGCGGCGCGGACGATCTCGAGGCACCGCTTTGCCTGGTCGTACGGGTCGGCGGAGTCGCACCCGACAGGCGCCGTCCCCGCGACATAGACGTGCCGGCCGACGCGGACCGCCCGCGAGTAGCCGACGGCGCCCGCGAACGCGGAGATGGCCGGGACTGAGCTCCTCTCCATCGGACAAGTGTGCACGGACATGGCTCCTCGGGACACGTCCTGGCGTCTGACGCCAAGACGTGGCCGTTGGAGACGTGCCCAATGAGCCGCGGCGGCTTCGAGACAGGCGACTTGTCCGCTGCGGACACGTCCGGATGTCTGACAACAGGACGTGTCCGTTTCCGCCAGTATCGAGCGGTGGACGCGCTGAGGTTGATCGACGGCTGGGAGGCTCCCGACGCAGCTGCGGGAGTCGTCTTCATGGACGAGGGCGTCGCCACGCACGGCGCGGTCGAGTCCGTCCAGCCGTGGGCGTCGGTGACAAAGCTCTTCGCCGGGCTGACGTTTCTCGTCGCGCTCGAGGAGGGGACGGTCGATCTCGACGAGCCTGCGGGGCCGCCGGGATCGACGCTCCGGCACCTCCTGTCGCACGCCTCGGGGCTGCCGCTTGACGGCGCCGAGCCGATGGCCGAGCCTGGCCGGCGACGCATCTACTCGAACACCGGCATCGAGGTGGCTGCCGATCTCCTCGCCGAGCGCGCGGAGATGCCGTTCCCGGACTACTTTGCCGCCGGGGTCGCCCAGCCGCTCGGCCTGCGCGGCAGCCTCGGCGGCTCCCCGGCGCACGCCTACAGCGGCCCGCTTGCCGACCTGCTCGCCGTCGGGCGCGAGCTCCTCACGCCGACACTCGTCGCAGTCGAGACGATGGAGGAAGCCGCGACCGTCCAGTTCCCCGGCCTGACCGGCGTCCTGCCGGGCTTCGGCCGGATGGAGCCGAACGACTGGGGACTGACGTTCGAGTTGCGCGACGGCAAGTCGCCGCACTGGACCGGGACCCGCAACTCCCTGCGCACCTTCGGCCACTTCGGCCGAAGCGGCACATTCCTGTGGGTCGATCCCGACGCCGGCCTCGCGTGCGGCGTGCTGACGGGCCGTCCTTTCGCCGAGTGGGCGATAGAGGCGTGGCCCGCATTCAGCGACGCGGTGCTCGCAGAGGCCGGCGCCGGCTAGCGCTTTGGACTACTCCTCGTCCGGCTTTTCTTCGAGGTCGTTGTCCGCCTCGTCGGCAGGGGCGTAGCCGCTCCGCTGCTCTTCCTCTTCGTCCATGCGGTCGGTCTGCGCGAGCTCCTGCTCGTCCTCTGTTGCCTCGGGGTTCTCGTGCATGTCGCCTCCTGTCGTAGGTCCGGCCGTCCGAGAAGTTGAGCCGAACGGCCCATAGGCAGTACCCGAAAACGTGGCAAAGATGCGCGGCATGAGCGAGCGCGGCTTCCACCGCATCGAGGACGACATCGCCGACACCTGGCTTGAGGACTGGGCCGGCGCCGGACTCTGCGAGATCGAGGCCTATCTCGCCAAGCACGCCGACTTTCTGCGGTTCCTTGCGGCGCGCGAAGCTGCTCAGACTGCGGCTGAGTAGCTCGTAGCGGTGGGCGAGGGCGGAATGGAGCGCGCGCATGTCGCGCGCTCCATTCGCGATCGCTAGCCCGCGAGGCCGAGTTGGCTCTCGAGCATCCCCTTCGGCATGGCGCCGACGGCCGCGGCCTTCGGGGCGCCCGCCTCGAAAAGCATCGTGTTCGGGATCGACTGGATCCCGTACCGCATCGCGAGCTCCTGGTTCTCGTCGATGTTGACCTTCACGAACTTGAGGTTCCGCTCTTCGGCGATCCGCTCGAGCACGGGGTAGACCGCGTGACACGGGCCGCACCACTCGGCCCAGAAGTCGACGAGCACCGGCTCGGTCGCCTGCAGGACTTCGCTGTCGAAGGTGGCCTCGGTTACGTCTGTTGCCATTGCTTCCTTTCGTCTTGCGGGGTCTGCGGTGATAACGCGTCAGCCTAGACTTGCCTTCCCGATGGGGAACCCAATCTTCCAGCCTCTGCCGGACAAACCGGACCATCCTCGCCTCGAGGAGGAGATCCTCGCGCGCTGGGAGACGGAAGGGACGTTCGCGAAGCTGCGCGAAAAGAACGCCGGCGGCCCGACATTCTCGTTCACCGACGGGCCGGTCACCGCGAACCGCTTCTCGCTCGCAGTCCACACCGCCTGGGGTCGGACGCTCAAGGACGTGTTCCAGCGGTACAAGGGTCTGCGCGGGTTCGAGCAGCGCTACCAGAACGGCTTCGACTCACAGGGTCTCTGGATCGAGGTCGGCGTCGAGCGCGAGCTCGGCCTCAATTCGAAGCGCGAGATCGAGGAGTTCGGTCTAGAGGAGTTCGCGCGCCGTTGCCGGGACGTCGTCGTCCGCTCGTCGGAGGCGCTGACCCGCGGCTCGAAACGCCTCGGGCAGTGGATGGACTGGGGCAAGGATTACTTCACCTTCAGCGACACGAACATCGAGTACGTCTGGCGGATGGTCAAGTCCGTTCACGAGCGCGAGTGGCTCTACAAGGGACACCGCTCGACCGAGTGGTGCCCACGCTGCGGCACCTCGATCTCTCAGCATGAGCTGCTCGACTCATACGTCGACCGGGCCGATCCGTCCCTCTACGTGCGCTTTCCGCTGCTCGACCGGCCGGGCGAGTGCCTCGTCATCTGGACGACGACGCCGTGGACGCTGCCGGCGAATGTCGCGGCGGCGATCAACCCCGAGGCGGAGTACGGGAAACGGGCGAACGGGGAGTGGGTCGCCGTGGCTCGCGATCCCGAGGCGGAGCTCGCAGACAGGCGCCCAGGCTCGGAGTTCGTCGGCTGGAAGTACCGCGGGCCGTTCGACGATCTCGCTCCGGGAGCGGGCGTCGAGCACCGCGTCATCCCGTGGGACGACGTCTCGATGGACGAGGGCACCGGCATCGTCCACATCGCTCCGGGCTGCGGCACCGAGGACTTCGAGCTCTCGGGCGTTCACGGCCTTCCGGTGATCCAGCCCGTCGACGAGTCCGGCCGCTTCTACGACTCGTTCGGCTGGCTCCACGGCCTGTCGACGACAGAGGCGGCGGAGCAGATCATCGGCAACCTCGAGGAGAAGGGCGTCCTCGTCGAGGCCGGGCTCCACGAGCACCGCTATCCCGAGTGCTGGCGCTGCCACACGCCGCTCATCTTCCGCATCGCCGACGACTGGTTCATCTCCGTCCGCGACCTGCGGCAGCAGATGCTCGACGCGAACGCGACCGTCGAGTGGACGCCGGAGTACATGGGGAAGCGCATGGACGACTGGCTCCGCAACATGGGCGACTGGAACATCTCCCGCCGCCGGTACTACGGCCTCCCGCTGCCGATCTATCCGTGCGGTTGCGGGCACGTCAACGTGATCGGCTCGCGCGCGGAGCTGGAGGACCGCGCCGTCTCGGGGCTCGAGCAGCTCGAGGAGTTGCGCCGCCCGTGGATCGACCGTGTCCCAGTCAGCTGCGAGCGCTGCGGCGAGCCGGTAGAGCGGATCAAGGAAGTCGGCGATGTCTGGCTCGACGCCGGGATCGTCCCGTTCTCGACGCTCGGCTGGCAGAACGACGAGCAGGTCGCGGAAGGCTTCGGCAGAGGCGCTGCGAAGGGGCTGACGACGGCCGATCTTCCCGACCACGCGTACTGGGAGAAGTGGTTCCCGGCCGACTGGGTCAGCGAGATGCGCGAGCAGATCCGGCTCTGGTTCTACTCGCAGCTCTTCATGTCGGTCGTCCTCACGGGGAAGGCCCCGTTCCGGCGCGTGCTCGGCTACGAGAAGATGCTCGACGAGACCGGGCGCGCGATGCACTCGTCGTGGGGCAACACGATCAACGCCGAAGAAGCGTTCGAGCGCATGGGCGCCGACGTGATGCGGTGGCAGTTCTGCTCGCAGCCGCCCGACCGCAACCTCCTGTTCGGCTTCGGGCCGGCCGAAGAGCTGAAGCGCAAGCTCCTCACGTTCTGGAACTCCGTGAAGTTCTTCGTCGACTACGCGAACATCGCGGGCTTCGAGCCGAACTGGGACTCGCTCGAGCCGGACGTCCAGGAGCCCCTCGACCGGTGGCTCGTCGAGCGGACACACGCCTTCGTTGCGGACGCGACCGCGAGCTACGAGCGCTGGCTCGCCCCGGAGGTCATGCGCGACTTTGAGGGATACCTCGACGATCTCTCCAACTGGTACATCCGCCGCTCGCGGCGGCGCTTCTGGGACGAGGACGAGGCCGCGCTGCACACGCTCTGGTACGCGCTCGTGCAGACGCTGCGGGTGCTCGCGCCGGTGCTCCCGTTCGTCACCGACCACCTTTGGCGCACGCTCGTCCTCGACGGTCCGGAGTCCGTCCACCTCGCCGGCTGGCCGGAGGTCGCGGAGCCCGATCGCGCGCTCCTCGACGAGATCGCCGCGGTACGCCGCGTCGTCGAGCTCGGCCGGCAGGCGCGTTCGAGCTCAGGGATCAAGCTGCGGCAGCCGCTACGGCGGCTCGTCGTCGAAGGCGCGCGGGTCGACGGCCACGCCGACGAGATCGCGGACGAGCTGCGCGTGAAGTCCGTGGAGTTCGGGACGGTCGATGCTGTCGAGCTGCACGTGAAGCCACATCTCCCCGCGCTCGGGCCGAAGCTCGGGAAGGAGCTCGGCGCCGTGCGCGCCGCGCTCGCTGCGGGCGAGTTCGAGGAGCTCGATGGCGGCCGCTTTCGCGTGCTCGGTCACGAGTTCGGGCCCGACGAGGTGCTCGTCGAGCGCGGCGGCAAGGAGGGCTGGGCGGTCGCTTCGGGCGACGGCGTCACCGTCGCCCTCGACCTCACGCTCGACGACGAGCTGCTCCTCGAAGGTGAGGTGTACGACCTCATCCACCGCGTCAACACGCTCCGCAAGGATCAGGGCTTCGACCTGAGCGACCGGATCGTCCTGACCCTCCCCGACGAGCGCCTCAAGCCGCATGAGGACTGGATCAAGCGCGAAGTGCTCGCGGTCGAGGCGCGCTACGGAAAGGAATTGAAGGTCGAGAGGGCCTAAGCCGCCGCGCGCTCGGCGCGCCGCAACTCGACCGGCAGCTTGAAGCTCACGTCCTCGTGCACGGACTTCCGCTCGAGGACCTCGGCGCCGCGGTCGCGGAACCAGTCGCAGATATCCGCGACGAGCCGCTCCGGCGCGGAAGCTCCCGAAGTGAGCCCGACCGTCTCCCGGCCCTCGAGCCAGGCCTCGTCGATCGCCCCGAGGTCGTCCACGAGATACGCATCGATGCCTGCGGCGTGGGCGACGTCGACCAGACGCACCGAGTTGGACGAGTTCCCGGAGCCGATGACGAGGAGAAGGTCGACCTCCTCGAGCAGCTCCTTCACGGCCCACTGCCGGTTCGAGGTGGCGTAACAGATGTCCTCGCGGGCGGGCTCTTGGATCTGCGGGTAGCGGCGGCGGAGCACCGCGACGATCTCAGTCGTCTCGTCCACCGACAGCGTCGTCTGCGTGATGTAGGCGAGCGGCGTGTCGGCCGGGAGGGAGACGCGCTCCGCATCGTCCACCGACTGGACGAGGACGATTGCGTCGGGCGCCTCGCCGAGTGTTCCCTCCACTTCCTCGTGTCCCGCGTGGCCGATCAACACGATCGCGTACCCGGCCTCCGCGTAGCGCCGCGCCTGCGTGTGCACCTTCGTCACGAGCGGGCACGTCGCGTCGATCGTCGCGAGGCCGCGCATGTCAGCATCCTTCCTCACTGAAGGTGCGATGCCGTGCGCCGAGAAGACGACGTTCGCGCCTTCGGGGACGCTCGAGAGCTCGTCGACGAAGATCGCGCCGCGCGCCTCGAGATCGCGCACGACGTGCGAGTTGTGGACGATCTGCTTGCGGACGTAAACGGGGCTTCCGTAGAGCGCAAGTGCCCGCTCCACCGTCTCGACCGCCCTCTCGACGCCGGCGCAGTAGCCGCGCGGAGAGGCGAGGAGGACTCGCTTCACCACTACGCGGCAACCTTACCTACCTCCAGACACGGAAAAGCCCGCTGCTCGGGGGGTCGGCGCAGCGGGCCTTTCCTGGTGCTAGCCGCGAAAACGTCGGAACGTGCCGCGGTTTCGCATCGCCCAGTGACTAGCAGGCTACGGAGCGTTTGCCGTGCGGACAATGGGCCATACGGCCCATCTTTGTAATCCGTATTCGTCGGACCGCGAACCTCCCCGACAAAGAGCCGAGACGTACAATCCCGAGCGCCCAGTGAGGAACCCAAGGATTCGCCCGAACCGCCGGGCAGCCGGTGGCGGCAAAGAGTTCGAGAGCGTGAGTCGCGTCGCGAGCGAGTTCGCGCGGACCGCCGACGTCGAAGGCGTCGCGCGCACGCTGCTCGACGAGATCGCGGCGATGTTCGGCGTGTCGTTCGCCGGCCTGAGCTTCGTGTCCGACGACGGGCGCGAGGCGGTCGGCTACCTCGCGCGGTCGCGCGGCAAGGACGCCGACTGGTGGCGGGAGATGCGGGTCGATCTCGAGAACGAGCCCTCCGGGATCGCGAGCGCGGTCTTCGAGGCGGTCGCGTTCGCGGTCTACGACGCGGTCGAGTCGAACATCGTCAGCCCGCGACTCGTCGAGGCGACCGGCGCGCAGAGCGCCGCGTTCGTCCCGCTCCTCCTCGAGGAGCGCGTGATCGCGGTCATCTCCGTCGCGACAGCGGACGAGCGGCGTCTTTTCTCGGCCGACGATCTCGCGCTCATGCAGACGCTCGCCTCCGAGGCGGCCGTCGCGCTCGAGCGGCTGCGGTCGAGCATCGCGCTCGAGGAGGCGCTCGCCGAGAACGAGGAGCGGCTCGCCCAGCAGGCGGCGCTACTCCGCGCGGCCCACGCGCTCAGTAGCGAGCTCGACCTTCCCGTCGTCCTCCAGCGGCTCGCAGACGAGCTCGCCGCCCTGCTCGACGCCGATGCTGCCGACTGTTACCTCCTCGACCGCGAGCGCGGCCTCCTCCGCTGCGTCGCGGTACACGGCTTCGACTCGTCGCTCCTCGGCTTCGAGTTCCCGATGGACAAGGGACTCGCCGGCGCGGCCATCCGCGAGGGGCGGCCGCTCATCGAGAGCACGTACCGCGGGATCGAGAATCCCGTGCCGCATCCGGCGTACGACGGCTTCACGGACGTGACGACGGCGCCGATGTCGTGGGGCGGAGAGGTGCGCGGCGTCCTCGGCGTCGGCCGGCGCGGCGGTCGGCGGTTCCGTTCGGCCGACGCGGGCGTGCTCGAGGCGTTCGCGGGCCTTGCCTCGCTCGCCGTGGGGAACGCGGAGACGTTCACGCAGAGCGCGCGGCAGGCGCGGATCCAGCGCGGCTTCTACCGGATCGCCTCGGCGCTCGGGCAGTCGCTCTCGCGCGCGGCGACCCTAGAAGCTGTCGCGCAGGCGGCGGCGGAGGCGCTCGGGGGGACCTCCGCCGCGGTCATCGTCCCGTCGTACGGACGGCTCGTGCCGCTCGGCGCGTATGAGCTACCCGAGGCGCTGGCGACTTCGCTCGAGTCCCACGCCTCTGCTCGCGAGGGCCAGCTCTTCCGCGCCGCGGCCGAGGGACGGATCATCGCGTCGCGCTCGATCGGCGACGACGAGCGCCTGCTTGCCGACCTGCGCGAGACGGCGACGGCGAGCGGCTATCGCTCGCTCCTCTCCGTTCCCGTCCAGGCGCCGCGCGGTGCAGGTCACGGCGTCGTTCTCATCTTCTTCGGGGAGGAGCGGACGTTCAGCGACGAGGATCTCGAGCTCGCCCGTCACCTTGCCGACGCCACGCGCGGCGCACTCGAGCGGAGCGAGCTGTTCGAGGCCGAGCGCAGCGCGCGCGCAGTCGCGCAGCAGCTGACCCGCACGGGCCGCCTGCTCACGAGCGAGCTCGATCCCGCTGCCGTCCTCGACGAGGTCGTCCAGCAGGCGCCGGCGCTCGTGAATGCGGACGCCGCGGTGTTCCGGATCGTCAACGGCGACGAGCTCCTCGTGACAGCGGTCGAGGGGAAGGGGGCAGAGGACGCGCTCGAGTCGCGCAGCCCTGTCCGCGGCCGGCTCTCCGGCGACGTCGTGCAGTCGGGCGCGCCGGTCGCGGTCTCGGACACCGGTTCCGACGACCGGCTGCGTGAGCTCGACCCGATGCTCGCCGCGGGCCACTGCGCCTTCCTCGGCGTCCCGGTAGGCGGCGCCGAAGGCGCCATCGCGGGAGTTCTCGCCGTCTACGCCGAGCAGCCGCGGGTGTGGCGGGAGGAGGAGATCGAGGCGCTCCAGGCTGTTGCCGCGAGCACGTCGGCAGCGCTCTCCAACGCCGAGCTGTACCAGCGTGTCGCGCTCGAGCGCGAGCGGTCGGTCGCGATCCTCGCGAACATCGCCGACGGAATCGTCGCTGTCGACCGCGAGGGAAATGTCGTGCTGTGGAACGCAGCGGCGGAGCGGATCACGGGAATCCCCGCTCAGGCAGCGCTCGGCCGCGCGCCGGTCGACATCCTCCAGCGGAGCCTCGAGGGTCAGGACGGAGCGGCGCCCGGCGATCGGCTCCTGCCGATCATGCGCGGCCGCGAGGAGGTCTGGCTCTCGGTCACCGAGGCGGTCATGCTCGACCCGCTCGGCGTCGTCGCCGGCCGGATCTTCGCCTTCCGCGACATCTCCGGCGACCGGCTCATCGAACAGGTCAAGTCCGACTTCGTGAGCACCGTCTCGCACGAGCTCCGCACGCCGCTCACGTCGATCTACGGCTTCGCGGAAACGCTCCTCCGCGAGGACGTCGTATTCGGAGAGGAGGAGCGCGAGACGTTTCTCCGCTACATCGCCTCGGAGTCGCAGCGCCTCACGACCATCGTCGACACGCTCCTCAACGTGGCGCGGCTCGACACGGGCGACCTTCAGGTCAACCTTGCCGAGACCGACGTCCGCGAGGTGGTCGGGCAGGTGCTCGACGCGGTGCGTCTCGACAACGGGCACAAGGTCGTCGTCAACCTTCCCGATGGGCCGCTGCCGGCGCAGGCCGACGCCGAGAAGCTCCGGCAGGTCATCGCGAACCTCGTCGACAACGCGGTCCGCTACTCCCCGGACGGCGGCACGATCACCGTCGGCGCGTCCGCGCGCGACGAGACCGTAGAGGTGACCGTCACCGACGAGGGAATCGGCATCCCTCAAGGCGACCACGAACAGATCTTCCGCAAGTTCTACCGCGGCGCCGACGCCGAAATGCGCGCCGGCGCGGGCGGCACCGGCCTCGGCCTGTTCATCGCGCGCGGCCTCGTCACGGCGATGGGCGGGCGCATCTGGGTCGCGTCTCGCGAGGGCGAGGGGTCGCAGTTCTCGTTCGAGCTTCCGGCTCCCTCCGTAGGCTCTGGAGAGTGAGTAGCGGAGTGACTGGGTATACCGATCCTGTGAGCGGCGGCGGCGCTGGCGGCGAAAACGTGCTCGTCATCGATGACGAGGCGCCGATTCGGCTGCTCTGCCGCGTCAACCTCGAGGCCGAGGGGATGTACGTCACCGAGGCGGGCGATGGATCGACCGGCCTCGAGCTCGCGCGGAACAACCCGCCCGACGTCGTCCTCCTCGACGTGATGATGCCCGGGCTCGACGGCTGGCGCGTGGCCGAGGAGCTGCTCGAGGACGAGCGCACGAACCGCATCCCGATCATCTTCCTCACGGCGCGGGCGGAGTTCCGCGACCGCGCGCGCGGGCTCGACATTGGCGGCGTCGACTACGTGACGAAGCCGTTCAACCCGCTCGAGCTCGCGACGCTCGTGCGAGATCTCCTCTCGCGAATCGATCGCGGCGAGCTCGACGAGCTCCGCGGCGAGAAGCTCGAGGAGCTGCGCTCGCTCATGGAAAGCGAGTAGCGCCCGCCGTACACTTGACCGCTCTCGGGGTGTAGCTCAGCCTGGTAGAGCGCCCGCTTTGGGAGCGGGAGGTTTCGCGAGTTCGAATCTCGCCGCCCCGACTCAACGCCACGGTTAGTGATTCCCCGAGCGGGAAAATCACGGTTCGCGATGGTGGCGATCAAGGACAAGCTGGAGACGCTCGACGACTACCAGCAGCGGCATCACAAGACGGGGATCGCGTTCGCGACCCTCAAGAAGTTCTCGGAGGACCGGTCGAGCAACCTCGCTTCGATGATCGCCTTCTGGGCGTTCTTCTCGATCTTCCCGCTGCTGCTCGCCCTCGTCACCATCCTTGGCTACGTCCTGCCGGCAGGCACGCGCACATCCGTGCTGACGAACATTGCGGCCTATTTCCCCCTCCTCGATCCGAAGACGCTCCACGGGTTGACCGGCGCGTGGTGGCCGGTGGCCTTCGGGCTCCTGTTGGCGCTGTGGAGCGGAACGGCGGTGACGCGGACGGTCGAGCAGGCGTTCAACTCCGTCTGGGAGATCAAGAGGGTTGACGAGCCCGGCTTCGTCGACAAGCTCAAGCACAGCCTGCTCGCGCTCATGACGATCGGCGTCGGGCTCGTGGTGTCGCTGGTCGTCTCGACGTTGGCGACCGGCACGTCGAGCGGCGTTGAAGTGAGCTGGTGGCAGCGGTTGCTCGGATACGTGATCTCGATCGCGCTCGACGTCGGGATCTTTATCGCCGCCTTCCGCCTGCTGACGTCGAAGGAGGTCGAGATCCGCGACGTCCTGCCCGGCGCGATCCTCGCCGGCGTGGTCTTCTGGATCCTTCAGCAGGTCTCGTCGTTCATCATCTCCAACCGCCTCAACAGCGCACAGAGCACGTACGGGACATTCGCGACGGTGATCGTGATGCTCTGGTGGTTCTACCTCGAGGCCCAGGTAACGTTGCTCGGCGCGCAGCTCAACGTCGTCTTGAAGGAGCGACTCCATCCGCGCAGCCTCGTCGGTGGCCCCGAGACGGAGGCAGACCACCGCGCGCTCGAGGCGTACGCCGAGGAGGCGACGTTCCACGAGAGCGAAGAGGTCGAAGCTTACGTCGACGGTGTCCCGGTGGACGAACGCCCGCGCCGCTGAGCCGCGCCGGACGCCTCCTCGTCAGCGAGAAACCGCAGCAAGTATGCGGTGAACGCACCGAAGAAGACGATCGCCTCCTCTGCCGCCATCGTCACGCCGGCGATCTGCTGGTCGGCGAGCGGCGACGGCCCGGACGCCGGCGCCGCGTCGACGTAGAACGAGTAGATCGCGCGCGGTATGAGCGCGAGCAGCAGCCCGAGCGGCGAGGCGAGGACGAACGCGCCGAACAGGTACGCGGCTTTTGCGCCCGCGGAATGCCTGCCGTGGATCACCGGCCACCAGAGGCAGAGTCCGGCGAGCAGGTACGTGAGGTGCTCGATGTGGAGCAGCCAGTGCGGGCGCCGGAGGGCGGCGTCGTAGATCACCGGCAGGTGCCAGACGTAGTACGTCGCCACCCAAACCGGCAGCGCGACGAGCGGCCGGAAGAGCGGGAAGCGAGCGGCGCGCGCGGCGAGATCCCGCGGCACCGCGAGGAGGAGCAACGCCGGCGCCCACTCCGCGAGGACGACGTTCTGCAGCAGGTGCGCCCACAGGAACGTGTGCGTCGCGAGGTCCTGGAGCTCGGTGGCAAAGGCCACGAACACGAGCACGACGCCGGCCTTCGCGAGCACCAATCGCGGCCGCGATACGCCGCCTCGAGCCCCGAGCCACGCGACGGCCAAAGCGAGAGCGGGCGCGAGGCCGACAGCCTCGGCCGAGAGGAACATCCCGCTACCGTAACGAGCGCTTCGCCGGTGTAGCTCAATGGTAGAGCCCTAGCCTTCCAAGCTAGTTACGCGGGTTCGATTCCCGCCACCGGCTTGTGACCGACACGAATCGGGACGACGAGACCCCGAAAGAGCGCGCCGACCGCGAGCTGATCGAGCTGCTCAACGAGCTCCGCGTCGTCCTCCCCGGCGTCACCGTCCTGCTCGCGTTTCTCCTCGCCGTCCCGTTCGCGAACGGCTGGGACGGCGTGACGCCGTTTCAGCGGGACGTCTTCGTCGTCGCATTCCTCGCTGCCGCGGCCTCCGTCGTCGTGCTCACCGCGCCGAGCTCGCTCCACCGGCTCCGGTTCCGGCAGGGCGACAAGACGGAGATCGTGCAGATCGCGAACCGCGTCACCATCGCCGGCATCGCGATCTCGGCCGTCGCGTTGGAGGCCGTGGTCTTGCTCGTGACCGACTACGTCCTCTCGCTCGGGGCGGCGATCGCCGCATCGGCCTCGCTCTTCGTCGTCCTCGTCCTCACGTGGTACGGCCTGCCTTTTGCCGTCGCTAGGCGAGATCGACGCGCTCGATGACGACGTCCTCGCGCGGCCGGTCGCCCGGGCCCGTCGCGACCTCGGAGATCGCGTCGGCGACGTCCATCCCGTTCGTGACCTGGCCGAAGACGGTGTGCTTGCCGTCGAGCCACGGGCACGCGTCGGCGGTGACGATGAAGAACTGCGACCCGTTCGTGTTCGGGCCGGCATTCGCCATCGCGAGCGCGCCGCGCGCAACGGAGTGGTCGTTGAACTCGTCCTCGAACTGATAGCCGGGGCCGCCTGAGCCGGTTCCCGTCGGATCGCCGCCCTGGATCATGAAATCCGGGATGACGCGGTGGAAGATCACGCCGTCGTAGAAGCCCTCTCCGGCGAGCTTGCGGAAGTTCTCGACGGTCTTCGGCGCGTCGGCGTCGTGGAGCTCGACCTCGATGGCGCCATGGTTGGTGTGAATCGTCGCGGTGCTCATGGGGCGGGACGGTACCGCATCCCTCGAATTGCCTATCAGCGGTCCGGCGCGCGGAGTCGACTCGTCTTGTGTGAACCGCTCGAAGCCTCTCCTCGTCGCGGCCCTTCTCGTTGTCGCGCTCGCGACCGGTGCAACGGCCTCGGCAGGCCGTTCGGCGGCGCGGGCCATGGTGAGCGAGACGCAGCTCCGCGCGCTCAACCACGACGTGGCGTCGGCGATCAATGCCTACCGGGTGGCGCACGGGCTCAAGCCGCTGCAGATCTCGGTCGGGCTCAACGCTGCGTCCAGGCAGCACTCCCTCGAGATGGGCGCTGCCGGCTACTTCGACCACAACTCGAAGGACGGAACGGCGTGGTGGAGGCGGATCCAGCGCTACTGGACGCCCACCGGCTACTCGCACTGGACGGCCGGGGAGAATCTCCTGTGGTCGGCGCCGAGCACGACCGCGGCACAGGCCATGAAGATGTGGATCGGCAGCCCCGTGCACCGTCGGAACCTGCTGAACCCGACTTGGCGCAGCCTCGGTGTCTCCGCAGTGCACGTGATCCACGCGCCGGGCATCTACGCGGGCTCCGACGTCACGCTCATCACGACCGACTTCGGCGCGCGGAGCTAGGGAGGGATTGGCGGAGCAGTGCTCGCTGCGCTGGCGCGATGGGCGCCGCGAGGCAAGGACGCAGGGAGACCCGATAGTCGCCACTATCGGGTCGACTGAGGACGCAGCCTCGCCACGCGCAGCGCGTCAGCGCGGCCAGCTGCTGTTCCGCCGATCCCTCCTACTTAGGCGCCGCCGAGCGGACGGCGGCGGAGCGCGATGACTCCCGCCGCGGCCGGCACGATCGGCAGCCAGAGGTTGAAGATTCGGTACGCGAACACCGCGAGCGCGGCGGCTGCGAGCGGGAAGCCGACCCAGTGGAGCGCGAACGGGAGCAGCGCCTCGACTGCGCCCGCGCCCGCCAGCGGGAGCGTCCGTCGTGTCAGCGCGTAGCCGGTCGCGTATCCGACGACGACCGCGGGGATCGACGGGAGGTGCCGCGTGAACGCCGCGAGGCAGACCCAGAGGACGAAGACCTCGCCGGCCCAGTAGAACGCCATCCCGTTCAGCGCCTTGAAGCCATGCCGCCGCGGCGCTGCGACGATCAGCCCGACGATGTAGATCGCATCGAGCGCGGGGCGGAGGACCTTCCTGAGCCAGCCGCGACTGAGCCACTCCCGGTGCGCGACGGCGACCACGGCGAGAAATGTCCCCGCCGGGACGCCGACCAGCCACGAGAGCACGACGGCGTGCTCGGCCGGTGAGTGCCGGGCGAGAAGGATGGCTGCGCAGACCCAGGCGCCCGCCGCGAGCACCGCGTACTCGAGCGAGCCGAGCCCGAGCACGCGGATCCGAGCCTCCGCGGTCGGGACGCCGAGATCCTCGAGTGCCTCGATGTCGACCCCGAAGCCGCCGCGCGGGAAGAACATCCCGAATCCCGCCGCGACGACAGCGCCCGCGCGCAACGCCCCGATCCGTGTGCCGCGGTCGACGTGCGCGATCTCGCGGTACGCGAAGACGTAGCCGATGTGCGCGACGAACGCACCCGTCAGCGCGAACGGGAACCAGTAGAGGTTCGCGTGCCGCGCGACATGCGTGACTGCGCCGAAGCCCGCGACCCATACAACGACGATCGACGCAGCGA
>JAWVDC010000007.1:0-24549 GCA_033857715.1 Gaiellaceae bacterium
CCGACGACAACGACGACGCCCCCGCCGCCGACCTACGCAACCCTCGGTGCGACGCGCCTGCCGCTCGGCTGCGTCGGAGCGGGTATCGCCGCGATCGCGACCACCGGCCGCGCCACCCTCGTCCTTCCTCTACTGAGCGCGATCGGCGCGTCCGCGTATCCAGGCTCGCGCCCGTTCCTCACCCTCGGCTCGGCCGGCGCGAGCGGATCCGGCTGCAGTAGCCGCAGCATCACGCTGCGAAACGTCTCCCTCTTCGGCGGCGCCGTCACGGCCGGAACGGTCTCGGCCACCGACGGCAGGGGCAGTGTGTTCGGGCTCCGGCTCGGCGGATCCGCCGTGTCCCTCGGCCTCGGCCAGACGATTGCGGTCGGGAGCTGGGGACTGCTCACACGCGGCGCCAAGAGCGGCCGGATCTCCGCCCCGCTCGCGCTGCGGCTCGTGCAGACGCACTCCTCGGTGCCGGCCGGGACGACGATCTACCTCGGCTTCGCCGCCATCGCGAAGCCGCGGCCGCCCGTCGTCGCGCCGGTCCGCCACCACCACCATCACCGGCCGACGCGTCCCTCGAGCGGGCCGTCCGTCCCGCAGCCGCTCAACTCGACGCCGTGGCTCGGCTTCAAGGCGTCGCACTACGTCTTCCCGGTCGACCATGGAGCGTCGTACGTGGACACGTACGGCGCGGGACGGAGCGACATCTACGACGGCTGGCACCACGGCGACGACCTCTTCGCTCCGCTTGGGACGCCAATCGTTGCCGTCGCAGACGGAACGCTCAGCCCCATCGGCTGGAACGCGATCGGAGGCTGGCGCCTGTGGCTGACCGACGACAAGGGCAACTCCTTCTACTACGCCCATCTCGCCGGCTATTCGCGGCGGATCCTGCACCACCGCCACGTGACGGCAGGACAGGTGCTCGGCTTCCTCGGCCGCACCGGAGACGCGTTCACGACGCCCCCGCACCTCCACTTCGAGGTCCACCCGCACCAGTTCGTGCAGCTCGGTTACGACGGCGCGGTCAATCCGACCACGTACCTCCAGAGCTGGCGCGTCGAGACGCTTCCGGCCTCGCAGATCCCGGCTGCCGCGCGGCTCCAGGCGCCGGCCGGCGCGCCTTCGCAAGAGGCGGCCGTCGTGTGGGGAGAGCTGCTGAGGGCGCGCCACCTGATGCCGGATGGGCAGCCCCTGGTGGCGCTGTCGAGGTCCGTGCGCCGGCCGTTCCCGGCGACGGAGGAGGCAGCGGCGTACGTCGATGCGCGGCGCCTTGCGAGCTCTCGCTATCCCTCGTCGGCGAGCCCCTGGCCGTCGGTCGTCCTCGGCCTCGCGCTTGCGGCCCTCGCCGCGGCGAGCTCGTTCGCCGTCGTGCGCCGTCGCCGGTCGATCTAGAAGGCCGACCTCGCTACACTGGCCCGCGCTCGGCCCGTTCGTCTAGTGGCCTAGGACACCGCCCTCTCACGGCGGCGGCACGGGTTCGAATCCCGTACGGGCCTCCTCACTGTGAAAGCCCCTGTAAATCGGGGGCTTTTCCTTTTCCGCTATCCGACCGGTCGGACGTCTCCGGACTGGGCGATGAACGCGGACGATGCCGGCCGCGGGTCGTAGACCTCGATCTCGTACGGGACCCCGGGAAAGGCCATGAGAACGCTTCCCGGATGGTCATTCCGCACGTAGAGGACGCTCCCGTCCGGCCCTTTGGTCCACTTACCCTTGCTCGCGCCTTTGACTCCCTTGACCGCGCCTTTGAAGGGATATGTGGCCACGGTCAGGTGCGTGCCCGGATCGCCCACCGGAATCCCTCGAGGCAGATAGCGGACATAGACGTAGCCGGCTGACGTGTGCTGGAACTCGTACACGTACCCCTTCTTCGGGCCCGCCCAATAGATCGGCTGCCCGAGGAATTTCGCCTCGGCCTCGAGCTGGGCGGCGGACATGAGGACGGGATCGTTCCCGAGCGTGGGGCCGCCGCCCGGGCTGGTCGGTGCGGAGCCACCGCTCCCTCCGCCGCAGCCCGCGAGGACAAGGGCCGTGACCGCAAGCACCCCGAAAGCTCTCATGGTCGAGACCCTACGTATCGCCGCCGAATATCGCGCCGATGTCGACCGGGCCGGCTGCTTGACTCAACGCCGGGAAATCGCCAAGCAATCCAGGAGGAACTGCATGAAGCACTTCAAGCATCCGGCGACGATCATCGCGATGGTCGCGCTGTTCGCGGCCCTGGCCGGTGGGGCAGGCGCCGCGATGACCACGCTTATCTCCGGCTCGCAGATCCAGAACCACACGATCCCGGTGACGAAGCTCACCGCGTCGGCGCTCAAGGCGCTCATGGTCACCGGAGCGGCGCACAGCGACGGCGGCGGAGACATCGACTGCCCGCTGAACAGCACCGGCACACCGACGTTCTGTGGGAACCCGACGGTGGTCAAGTTCAACCTCAAGACCGTCGTGCTCGTCAACGGAGACGTCGACCTCGCCTCCAGCGACGGCGGCGGCATCACCGCGGAGCTCGGGGTTTGTTACGCGCCGCACCTGTCGAGCAGTCTGACCGAGGTCGATCACACGTATCCGGAGTTCGCCGCAGCCGCGGACTCGTTCTTCGCGCAGGGGGTCACGGGAACCGTGGGCGGCCTGAGCGGTACGTACGACGTCGGCGTCTGCCTGCACGACGAAAGCAGCAACGTCGAGAACGGCCACTTCGCCATCACGATGCTGACGATGCAGACGAGCACCGGGAAGAACAAGGCGCTCGGCCCGAGCTAGACCAGCGCGACCTCCCCATCGAGCCGCCGGCGGCAGTAACCGGAGCCGTCGGCGGCTCGTTCCGTCCGTAGAGTGAAGAACTCCGAGCATCCCCGCCGCAAGGTCTGGGGGCTCCGCCCCTCGGGGTTGCCGCTCCCGACTCTGCACTACCGCCACCGCGCGTGGAACATCTTCCAGCGCGCGCTCGATCCGCTCGCCGCGCCGAAGCCGCTGCCTCCTACGCGAGCGAAGCGGCGGCGCGAATCCGACTGAGCGACTCTTCGCGGCCGAGCAGCTCGATGCTCTCGAACAGCCCCGGGGAGATCTTCGAGCCCGTGACGGCGACGCGGATCGGCTGGAACGCCTGACGCGGCTTAAGCCCGAGGCCGTCCGCGATGCCGCGCAGCGCCGCCTCGATCGACTCGGCGTCGAACTCGGGGATCTTTCCGAGGACGGTCTCGGCGGCGGCGAGCATGTCCGCCCCGCCCTCGAGCTGAGCGGGGTCAGGCTCGATGTCTCCGAAGAAAAAGCCTGCAAAAGCGGGGTATTCGGAGAGCTTCGCGATCTTGTCCTGCACGAGCGGCGCGGTGCGCGCGACGAGCTCGGCATCCCAGTCGTAGCCGTTCTCGCCGAGCCAGAGCACGAGCCTGTGCGTGTAATCCTCGATCGACAGCTCGCGGAGGTAGACGCCGTTCATCCAGTCGAGCTTCGCGTAGTCGAACTGCGCCGGGCTCGAGCTCACGCGCTCGAGCGAGAACCGAGAGATGAGCTCGTCGCGGCTCATGAGCGTCGTCTCGCCGTCGGGCGCCCAGCCGAGCAGCGCGAGGAAGTTGAGCATCGTCTCTGGGAGATAGCCGGCGGCGCGGAACTCGTCGATGCCGGTCGCGCCGTGGCGCTTCGAGAGCTTCTTTCCGTCCTGGCCGAAGATGTTCGGCACGTGCGCATACGTCGGGAGGTCACCGCCGACGGCGCGGATGATGTTGATCTGCGTCGGCGTGTTCGAGATGTGGTCGTCGCCGCGGATGACGTGCGTGATGCCGTCCCAGACGTCCTCGAGCGGCGAGGCGAAGTTGTAGATCGGGCGGCCGTCGGAGCGCACGATGACCGGGTCGGCGAGCTGCGCGTTCTGGAACTCGACCCGGCCGCGGACGACGTCGTCCCACGCGGTCACGCCGTCGTCGGGCATGCGGAAGCGGATCGCGCCGTCGTCCTCGTACGCCTTGCCCTCCGTCACGAGCTGCTCGGCCGCGCGGCGGCAGTCGTCCATGCGATCGAGTTGGAACGTCGGCTCGCCGTCCCAGTCGATCCCGACCCAGCTGAGCGACTGCTTGATCTGGTCGACGGCCTCAGCGACCTCGCGCGTCGTGTCGGTGTTCTCGATCCGCAGCCGGTTCTCGCCGCCCTGCTGGCGGGCGAAAAGCCAGTTGAAGAGGAACGTCCGGACGCCTCCGATGTGGAGGAACCCCGTGGGGCTTGGAGCCATGCGAACGCGGACGGTCACGCGGGTAGCGTAGGTCGCACTTGAGTGAGCCCGCGCGGATGCTGTCGTTGCTTGAGCTGAATCGCGCCACGCTCGCGCGCCAGATGCTGCTCGAGCGGCGGCGCGCCTCTCCGGTAGTAGCGATCGAGCGGCTCGTCGGGATGCAGGCGCAATGGCCGCCGGCGCCGTACGTCGGGTTGTGGACGCGGCTCGAAGGATTCCGGCGTCCGACGCTCGAGCGCGCGGTGCTGCGCGGGGACGTCTTGAAGCCGACGGTGATGCGCGGCACGCTCCATCTCGTCACGGCGCGCGACTACCCGCTCTTCTACGCCGCGTTCAAGGAGATGCTCACGTGGTTCAGCCCGGAGCAGCTCGAGCGCGCGCGAGTCGCGATCCCAGGCGTCCTCGCGCTCCTGCGCGACGGCCGGATCACGCACGCGGAGATCCTCGGGCACCTCCGCGAGACGCATCCCGAGCTGACGGAGATGGACTGGCGGCGAATGGTGCACGCCGTGCGGCGGCACGCGCACCTCATCCACGCCCGCGAGACAGCGGGTTGGACGACGACGCCCGCGGCGGTGTACGAGCGTGTCGACGCGCCCTCCGAGATCGACGTCCTTGCGGCACGTGCCGAGATCGTCCGCCGCTACCTCCGCGCGTTCGGGCCGGCGACGAAGGCCGACATCGCGGACTGGTCCGGCCTGCGCGTGCGCGATTTCGAGCACGCGCTCGAGAGGCTGCCGACGCATCGCACGGAGATGGGCCGCGAGCTGTTCGACGTGCCGCGCGCGCCCCTCCCGCCCGGCGACGCGCCTGCGCCGGTGCGCTTCCTGCCGAAGTGGGACAACGTCATCCTCGGCTTCGCCGACCGCACGCGGGTCATCTCCGACGAGATCCGCAAGCAGGTGATCGGCAAGAACGGCGACGTGGCGCAGACCGTGCTCGTCGACGGCGTCGTCGCCGCGACGTGGGCGGTCGACCCGAAGGGCAAGGTCGGCGTGGAGCAGTTCGCACCTCTCCCCCGCGTCTGGAAGCGCGAGGTCGAGGACGAGGCGGCGCGGCTCGAGGCGTGGCTCCGCTGATGCGGATCGGCGCGCACCTCTCCCCGGCCGGCGGGATCGACAAAGCGGTCGATCGCGCGGTTGCGATCGGCGCGGACGCGGTGCAGGTGTTCACGCAGAACCCGCGGGCGTGGCGACCGACGAACCACGACCCGGCGAGCTTCGAGCGGTTCCGCGAGAAGCACGGGGCGGCTGGGCTTGGTGGCGCGCTCTGCCATGCGACCTACTTGTGCAACATGGCGGCGAAGGACGACGTCACCTACGAGCGCTCCGTGCTCACGCTGTGCCACACGACGGCGGTGGCGCGAGAGATCGGCGCTCATGTTGTCTTCCATGTGGGCTCGCACCTCGGCGCCGGCCTCGATGCCGGGCTCGAGCGGGTGATCCCGGCTCTCGAGCAGGCGCTCGAGCTCTGCACCGACGAGACATGGCTCCTGATGGAGAACTCCGCGGGCGCGGGCGGCACGATCGGCCGCTCGATCGAGGAGCTCGCGACGATCCACGACCGGATGGGCCGGCCGGAGCGACTCGGCGTCTGCCTCGACTCGTGCCATCTCTACGTGTCCGGCGTGGACGTGACCGACCCGGCGACGCTCGACGCGTGCCTCGATGAGCTCGACGCCGCGATCGGCCTGGACAAGCTGCGCGCGCTCCACGTGAACGACTCCCTGGCGCCGTTCGGCTCGAACCGCGACCGCCACGCGAACATCCTCGAAGGCGAGCTCGGCGAGAAGATGGGCGTGTTTCTCGCGAACCCGCGCCTGCAAGGCCTCCCCGCGGTTCTCGAGACCGCCGGGCCCGAGGGCCGCGGCCCCGACGCCGCCGAGATCCAGAAGACGAAGGACCTCCGCGCGCGCCACCTGTCCTGAAAAGCCATGTCCGGCACGCACGGGGGTCTGACCCCAAATGGCGCGTGTGGCCATGTACGTTCCGGACGTGTCGGGGACGGGCTACCGGTGGGTTGTTTTGGGCGCTGGAACGCTCGCCCAGGCCTCCTTCTCGGCGTCGACGGTCGGATTGCCTGCGTTGGGCCCGGCACTGAGAAGTCACTATCTCTTGACACTTGGCGAGACCGGCGTCGTGCTCGCCGCGACCGGGATCGGAATGCTGTTCACGCTCCTGCCGTGGGGGCTCGTCGCCGATCGCGTCGACGAGCGCTGGGTGATCGCGACGGGGCTGACCGCGGCGGCAGGCTCCCTCGCGTACGCCTCGACGACGCACTCGTTCGCCGCCCTGACCGCGGCGCTCGTCGCGACCGGAGCGCTCGGCGCGAGCGTCAACGCCGCGAGCGGCCGCGCGATCATGGCGTGGTTTCCCTCCTCGGAGCTCGGCCTCGCCCTCGGCGTCAGGCAGACCGCGATCCCCATCGGCGGCGCGCTCGGCGCCCTCGTCCTCCCCGCGCTCGCCTCCGCCGGCGGCACGAGCACGGCGTTCCGGTTCCTCGCCGGGTCGTGCGCGGTCGGAGCTGCAGTCGCGGCGACCTTCGTGCGCGGCGGAGCGGAGACGACCGAGCCCGAGCTGGAAGACATCGCGAGCCCGCTGCGCGACCCGCACATGTGGCTCCTCGGGCTCGGAACCGGTCTCTATCTCGTCGCGCAGGTCGGGATCATCGGGTTCGTCGTCCTGTTCCTCCACGATGAGCGCCACGTAAGGCTCGCGTGGCTCGTCCTCGCAGCGATCTACGTGCTCGCGAGCGTCGCGCGGATCGGCTCGGGCGTGATCTCCGACCGGCTCGGCCGGCGGCTCGGCCCGCTGCGCGTGATCGGCGTCGGCCTCGCTGCCTCCATCGCCGCTGTGGCCGCGGCCACGAGCGCTCCACTGCCGCTCCTCATCCCACTCTTCGTCATTGCCGGCGTGCTCGGCATGTCGTGGAACGGCTTGGCCTACGCCGCCGCAGCCGAAGCGGCGGGAACGCGGAAGACGGGCGCGGCGCTCGGCTTCCAGCAGACGCTCCTCGGCGTCGTCGTCGCCGGCGCGCCTCCCGCGATCGCGGCGATCGCGACGCACAGCTGGCGCGCCGCCTTCCTCGTCGCCGCGGCCGCGCCGGCGCTCGGCGTGCTCGTCCTCTCCCGGCTCAGCGAACGCGCGCGAACACGCGGAACGTCGGAGACCCGGCGGGCAGCTCTCCGAACTCCGGATTGAGGCAGCCGAGCTCGGTCTCGCGGTGCCGGAACGTCGACTGCACGCTCGACTGGCACATCGGGAGCGGCGCCCGGAGCGCCCGCACCGCGCCGAAGCCCTCGCGGCTCCGCTCGCCGGCGCGCAGGAGGTCGACGTCGATCTCCGCTTCGTACACCTTCTGAAGGCAGCCCATGTACGTGTGCCCGTGCTGGTCGTACGCGTACACGAATGGACACGACCGGGCTAGGCACGCCGCCGGATAGACGACCTTCTCGCAGTGCACCTCGCACAGCCTGCACTCCGCCTCATCCTGCGGATGAAGCGGCAGTGTGACCGCGGCTTGCTCGGGCGTCATACGGACATTCTCCGAGCGGTTTCGAGACTCCGCAAGTCTTGACTTACGCCGTCGATCGCGCTAGTCGCCGGACGATCGAGACAACGTCGACCGCCGTGAAGACCTGGAAGTCCGCTTCGATGCCTGGGGTGTCGTCTGCTCTGAACCACAACGCCTGAGCGGTCGTCATGCCCAGAGCGGCGCCTCTTTGCACATCGCCGAGGGAGTCACTGACCAACAGGACGTGCGCCGGATCGACTTCGAGCTCGGAGCACGCGCGCACGAGACTGTCCGGGCCAAAGACGATCACGTCGAAGTGAGCCGCGAGCCCGAGCGCCTCTGCGTCGGCGCGGAGAATGCGCTCCGGGTCCGGCCATCCACCACCGACGACGCCAGTCTTCAAACCGCGGTCGCGCAACATCTCGAGGAGCGCGACGGCCGACGCTTGCACGCGGTACGCCGAGAACCACACGCCGTGCTCCGCATCGATGAACGCGTCGGGATCGTCGATCCCCAGCTCGGACAGGAGCTCGGCGTAGGGACGGCGGTCATGAGCGTCCCCGAGGATCAGCTCGCGCCAGCGGGCCGTGAACTCCGCGTCGTCGCGACCGAGCGCGGCCCGATGACCGGCCTCGACGAGAGCGTCGTCCCACTCCGATTGCACGAGCGTGTGACTCCAGTCGAAGAGAACCGCATCCAGCACCGGCGACTACGGTACTCCGCGTGGCTCGGAAGCTCCTGTGGGCATCGCTCCTCCTCGCGCCCGCCACCGTGGCGATCGACAAGCTGGCGGACCCGGGCGAGACGACGCTCTTCGTCCTCTCGGCGCTCTCGCTCATCCCGCTCGCGTGGCTCATCGGGGAAGCCACGGAGCACGCCGCAGAGCACACCGGCCCGGGCATCGGCGGCTTTCTCAACGCGAGCTTCGGGAACGCGCCCGAGCTCATCGTCGCGCTCTTCGCGATCAACGCGAACCTTCCCGACGTCGTCCGCGGCTCGCTCTCGGGGAGCGTCATCTCGAATCTCCTGCTCGTGTTCGGCGTGACGCAGATCGCCGGGCCGGACGGGAAGGAGATCGACCGCCGCTCGCTGTTCGTGCAAATCGGGCTCGTCGGGCTCGGCGTTGCCGCGCTCTCGATCCCGGCAGCGGTCGGCTACTCAGGAGACTCGGAGCGGCACGCCGCCGTGGTCGCATCGGTGCCGGTCGCGATCGTGCTGCTCCTCGTGTACGCGGCGGTCGTAGGACGGAATCTCAACCGCCACCGGCAGGTCGACAGAGAGCCGGCGCACCCCGACGCATGGACGATGCCCATCGCCATCGCGGCTCTCACGCTCGCGACCGGCGCGACCGCGTGGGTGAGCGAGATCCTCGTGCATTCGCTCCATACCTTCGCCGCGACCGTCGGGCTGAGCGAGTTCTTCATCGCGGTCGTCATCGTCGCGATCGTCGGCAATGCCGCCGAGCACGGTGGCGCCGTCCTCATCGCCCGCTCCGGGAAGATGCGCCTCGCCACCGAGATCGCCGTGTCCTCGGGCGCGCAGGTCGCGCTGCTCGTCCTCCCGGCCGTCATGCTGCTCGGCCTCGCGTTCGAGCATCCGCTCGCGCTCTCGTTCCGCTGGACGGAGCTCGTCGCGATGGCGGTCGCTGCGCTGGCCGCGGCGCTCGTCGTGAGGGACGGGCGGACGAACCGGCGCGAAGGAGTCCTCCTCGTGGCCGTGTACGCGTTGACGGTCCTCGGCTTCCTCCTCTACGGCGGACGGTAGGCTCGCACCATGGCCACGACTGAGAAGCCCGAGCTCTCTGCGCCGACCGGCGTCGCCGTCGAAGCGCGCGAACTGACGCGCCGCTACGGAGAAGGCGAGACCGCCGTCGACGCCCTCCGCGGCGTCGATCTCACCGTCCGCTCCGGCGAGCTCGTCGCCGTGATGGGGCCGTCGGGCTCCGGCAAGTCGACCCTGATGCACATCCTCGCGGGCCTCGACAAGCCCACGTCCGGCACGGTCTCGATCGCCGGCACCGAGATCACCGACCTCAGCGACACGAAGCTCACGCATCTCCGGCGTGATCACGTCGGCTTCGTCTTCCAGTTCTTCAACCTCCTTCCCATGCTCGACGCCGAGGAGAACGTCGTCCTGCCGCTCTCGATCGCCGGCAAGAAGCCGGACAAGGAGTGGCTCGATGACCTGCTCGAGCGGACGGGCCTGAACAACCGCCGCAGCCACCGCCCGTCGGAGCTCTCGGGAGGCCAGCAGCAGCGCGTCGCGATCGCGCGTGCGCTCGTCACCCGCCCGACGATCGTCTTCGCCGACGAGCCGACCGGGAACCTCGACTCGAAGACGAGCGGCGAGATCCTCGAGCTCGTCCGCTCCATGGTCGACGACTACGGCCAGACGACCGTCATGGTCACCCACGAAGCACGCGCCGCCTCGATCGCCGACCGCATCCTCTTCCTCGCGGACGGCTTGATCGTGAAGGAGCTCGGTAGCCACACGAAGCCGAGCGAGGTGCTCGAGGTGATGAGCTCGCTCGACTCATGATCCGCATCGCGCTGAAGGGCATGGCGCGGCGCAAGCTGCGCACGGCGCTCACCGCGATCGCGATCGTCCTCGGCGTCGCGCTCATCACGGGCACGTACGTCCTTACCGACTCGATCAAGGGCGCCTTCGGCGGGATCTTCACCTCCGTCTACCAGGGCACCGACGCGACGGTGACCGGCAAGTCGGCGTTCGATCTGAGCGGGAACGGGACGACGATCGCGCCCCCGTTCTCCGAGGCGCTCCTCCCGAAGGTCCGCGCTCTGCCAGATGTCGCGGCTGCGGTCGGCGGCGTGGGCGGGATCGCCCACCTCGTCGTCGACGGCAAGGTCGTCCACTTCGGTGGCGCGCCGAACCTCGGCTTCAGCGTCGACCCGACCCAGGCCGCGCTGAACACGCTCACTCTGGTGAGCGGGGAGTGGCCGGGCACGAATGAGGTCGTGATCGACGAGTCCACGGAGCACAAAGAGTCGTTCCAGCTCGGCGACATGGTCGGGGTTCAGGCGAACGGCCCGGTGCTTCGTATGCGGATCTCCGGCTTCGTCCACTTCGGTGGCGCGGCGAGCATCGGCGGCGCGACCCTTGCGGGATTCGACCTGCCGACGGGGCAGCGGCTATTCGACCGCGTCGGCAAGCTCGACCAGATCCGCGCCAAGGCGAAGCCCGGTGTCTCGCCGGCGAAGCTCGTGGGCGAGATCCAGGCGATCCTTCCGCCTCACACGCAGGTGAAGACGGCGGAGGCGCAGGCGAAGTCGGACGCTAAAGACACCGAGAGCTTCCTCAACTTCCTGCAGTACCTTCTGCTCGCGTTCGGCTACATCGCGCTCTTCGTCGGCTCGTTCGTGATCGCGAACTCGCTGTCGATCACGATCGCGCAGCGCACGCGCGAGCTCGCCACGCTGCGAACGCTCGGCGCGTCGCGGCGCCAGGTGCGCGTCCTCATCGTCCTCGAGGGCCTGGTGATCGGCGCGATCGCGTCGGTGGCGGGGATCTTCGTCGGGCTCGGCCTCGGCGTCGGTCTCTTCAAGCTCTTCGACGCGGCCGGCTTCACGCTCCCGAACAACGGGCTCGTCCTCCACACGCGCACAGTGATCGCTGCACTCCTCGACGGGGTCCTCGTCACGGTGATCGCCAGCCTTCGACCTGCATGGCGCGCGACACGCGTGCCGCCGATCGCCGCCGTCCGGGAAGGCGCGCAGCTGCCGCCGGGGCGCTTCGCGAAATGGCGGCCGGTCGGCGCGGCCCTGCTCACAGCCGGCGGCTTCGCGCTCCTCGTGTACGGCCTGTTCGGGAGCGGCCTCGGGACGTCGGCGATTCTGCTGTCCATGGGCGCCGGGACACTGCTCATCTTCATCGGCGTTGCGCTGCTCTCCGGTCGGTTCGTACGCCCACTCGCGTGGGCGCTCGGCGCGCCGGCGAGCAGGTTCGGCGGCGCAGCGGGAGCGCTAGCGCGCGACAACTCGCGGCGGAACCCGCAGCGCACGGCATCGACCGCGTCGGCGCTCATGATCGGTCTCGCCCTCATCACGCTCATCGCGGTGATGGCGGCCGGGATCACGACGAGCTTCCGCGGCGCGGTCGAGGATCTCTGGATCAGTGGCTACGCGATCACTTCGCAGAACAACTTCGAGCCGATCCCGGTCGCGGCCGGAAACGCAGCCGCCAAGACCCCCGGCGTCGAGGCGATCGCCAACGTCCGTGGCGGCGATGCCCTCGTCTTCGGAAAGGTCAGCCAGGCGACCGCCGTCGGGCCCGGCGCCGCTCAGATCTTCCAGGTGAAGTGGGCCTCAGGCGACAACTCGGTATTCACGCGGCTCGGCGCGCACGGCGCGTTTGTCGACGAAGGCTTCGCGAAGGACCACCACCTGAGTGTCGGCTCGCCGCTGAAGCTCACAGCGCCGACCGGGCAGACGCTGCAGCTCAAGGTGCTCGGAATCTTCAAGCCGCCGACCGGCGGCTCACCCTTCGGGCCCGTGACGATCTCCGACGCGGCCTGGGACAAAATTTACCCCTCGCCGAACAACATCTACTCGTTCATCCGCATGCGCGGCGGCGAGACGCCCGATAACGAGGCGGCAATCGTCCGGCAGCTGAAGGCGTTCCCCGACGCGAAGGTGCAGACGAAGGAGCAGTTCATCGACAACCAGATCGCCGGGATCAACGCGATCCTCAACGTCCTCTTCGTCCTGCTCGCGCTCTCAGTCGTCGTCAGCCTGTTCGGGATCATCAACACACTCGTGCTCACGGTGTTCGAGCGGACGCGCGAGATCGGGATGCTCCGCGCCGTCGGGATGACCCGCCGGAACATCCGCAGCATGATCCGGAACGAGAGCATCATCACCGCGGCGCTCGGAGGCGTCATCGGGATCGCGCTCGGGGTCGTGCTCGGCGGGCTGCTCGCGGCCCGCGTCGACTTCATCGTCTTCACGCTCCCGGTCGGGCAGCTCGTCTTCTTCGCGATCGGGACGATCGTCGTCGGCCTGCTCGCCGCGATCTTCCCGGCCCGCCGCGCCGCGAAGCTCAACGTGCTCGAAGCGCTCCAGTACGAGTAGGCGCTTCTCGGGCGCGGAGCTCTCGTCGCGCTCCGAAACCGGCAAGAGATTGCACGGCTCCTGCGCCACACGGCGCGAGCCTACGCGGGATTCGCGACCTCCTGCGCACGCCACGGTCCCGGCTCGCGCGTGACCGGATAGCCCGCCCACACGAGGCGCTCGACCGAGCCGTCCTCGGCGCGCACGATCTTCAGCGCCTCCCCGTGCTCCGGGCCCGAGACGGTGCGCCAGCGGTCGTCCGTCTCCTTCTCGAACACCGCGGGCTGCTCCCAGTCCGCCATGTCGGGGAACGCCGCTTGGAGCTTGCCGCCGCGCCAGCGGAGCGTCATCTGCGACGCCTCCATGAACCAGACGCCGAGGAGCGGGACGACGTCGTCGGGCGGCGGGTCGCCGGCCCTCCACGGCTCGGGCGCGACCGGCCATTCGTCGACCGTCGTCCGCACGAGCGAGAGCGAGTACTGCACGAGCGCCGCCTCGCTCTCGTTCGTTAGGGCGGCGACCGCGACCTTCTCCCGCGGCGAGTAGTAGAGCCGCGCGATGAACCCGGGCATCGACCCGCCGTGCCCGGCGAGGATGCGATCGCCGTCGCGACGGAGCTGGAGGCCGAGGCCGTAGCCCGACAGCCAGCGCTCGTGGTCGTCGATCACCTGCACCGTGCGCATCTCCTCGGCGCTCTTCTTGGAGAGAATCGCCTCGTCGGGGTCCGCGAGGAACGCACCCCAGCGGCAGAGGTCCCCGACCGTCCCCCACAGCTGCCCGGCCGACGCCCACGCGCCCGTCTCGACGTCGATCGCCTGCCAGACGCCGTCGGCGTAGGGCTGCGAGACGTAGCCCTTCGCCGCACGCTGCTCCGGCGCGAAGGTCGTCCGGGTCAGGCCGAGCGGCTCGAGGAGGCGCTCGCGGATGTAGTCCGCATACGCCTGTCCGCTGACGCGCTCGACCACGATCCCGAGCAGCGCGAACGCGAGGTTGGAGTAGTGGAACCGCGCGCCGGCGGGCAGCACCATCTCGGCGCGGTCGAGCGTCTCGAGCAGCTCGTCCGGCGGCGCGAAGCGGAGCGTCAGCCACGACTCGTCGTGCGTCTCGCGCTGCAGGCCCGACGCGTGCGAGAGGAGCCGGCGGATGGACGGCGCGTAGGCGGCTCCCTCGACGTGCTTGTCGAGCGTGTCCTCGAGGTCGAGCTTGCCGGCGTCGCGGAGCTGCATGATCGCCGCGGCCGTGAACGTCTTCGTGATCGAGCCGACGCGGTACTGCGTGTCGGGCGTCGCCTCGACTCCGGCTTCGACGTCGGCCGCGCCGACGGCCTTCTCCCAGATGAGCTCACCGTCGCGGAGAGCCGCTGCGGCGAGGCTCGGGTAGCGCTTGTCGCGCTGCTCGACACCGGTCAGTTGATCGAGCTTCGCGACGAGACGGTCAGGCGTGGACACCGAGCACCTCCTGCATGGCGGGGATTGCGGCGTCGATGTCGTCGTCGCCGATGTCGAGATGGGTCACAGCGCGGAGCCAGCCCGGCCGCAGATTGCCGACCCGGACGCCGCGTTCGGCCAACGCCTCGGTCAGCCCGGGCTCGTCGGGAATTTGGACGAAATTCGTTTCCGGCGTCTCGACTCCGATGCCCTCCGCGAGCCGCATGGCGCGCGCGTGGTCGTCCGCGAGCCGCTCGACGTGATGGTCGAGGGCGTACAGGATCGCGGCGGCCGCGATGCCCGACTGGCGGAGCGCGCCGCCGAAGAGGAACTTCCCCTCCCATGCGCGCTCGACCAGCTCCGCGGAGCCGGCGAGGATCGCGCCGAACGGGCAGCCGAGCCCCTTCGAGAAGCAGAGGGTCACGGTGTCGGCGAGCGCCGACCAGACCGAGACGGGCTCGCCGGCGGCGACCGCGGCGTTGAACAGCCGCGCGCCGTCGAGATGGACGGCGGCACCGCGCTCGCGCGCCGCGTCGGCCGTCGCGCGGAACTCATCGAGCGGCCACACGGTGCCGCCCGAGCTGCGGTGCGTGTTCTCGAGGACGACGACGCCGTCGGCACCGAGGTCGGGATCGTTCTCCGCCCACACGTGCTCGGGCGTGACCCGGCCGTGCACCGCGGGAACGCCCCGCATGATCAACCCGGAGTGGATCGCGGGCCCGCCCCACTCGTACACGAGCACGTGCGTCCGCTCCTCCGCGAGGAGCACGCCGCCGGGCTTGGTGAGCGCACGCAGCGCGACCTGGTTCGCCATCGTCGCGGTCGGCAGGAAAAGTGCGGCTTCCTTTCCGAGCAGCTCGGCGCACCGGCGCTGCAGCTCGTTCGTCGTCGGATCCTCCCGCTCCTGCTCGTCTCCGACCTCGGCAGCCGCCATGGCGGCGAGCATTCCGGGCGTCGGTTTCGTGACGGTGTCTGAGCGAAGATCGATCACGTCGCTACCGTAACCCGATGGACCTGACCCGCCTCGAAGAGACGTTGCGCGAGCGCGGCGAGCCCGCCTTCCGCGCGCGCCAGGTGTGGGAGTGGACGGCGCGCGGCGCCGGCGGCTTCGACGCGATGACGAACCTGCCGCGCGCGCTGCGCGACGAGCTCGCCGCGGCGGTGCCCTTCTCCACCCTCACGGTCGAGACGGAGCGCGAGTCGAAGGACGGCACGATCAAGACGCTGTTCCGCACCGCCGACGGCCATCCGGTCGAGGCGGTGCTCATGCGCTACCGCGACGGCAGGCGCTCGCTCTGCCTCTCGTCGCAGTCGGGCTGCCCGCTGACGTGCTCGTTCTGCGCGACAGGCTCGATGGCGTTCGGCCGGAACCTCACCGCGTCGGAGATCCTCGACCAGGCGCTCCACTTCCGGCGGCGCGCAGAGGTCGACCATGCCGTGTTCATGGGGATGGGCGAGCCGATGCTCAACCTCGACGAGGTACTCGCCGCCGCGCGGCGGTTGCCGGACGTCGGGATCACGCACCGCCGCACGACGATCTCGACGGTCGGCTGGCTCCCTGGGCTGAAGCGCTTCGTCGACGAGGTGCCGGAACCGATCCGCCTCGCTCTCTCCCTCCACGCGCCAGACGACGCGCTGCGTTCGCGGATCATGCCGGTGAACGACCGCTACCCCCTCCGCGAGGTCGTAAAGGAGTGCGTCCGCCACGCGACGGAGACGAACCGGCGCGTGTTCGTCGAGTACGTGATGCTCGCCGGCGTCAATGACTCGCCCGAGCAGGCGCGCGCGCTCGCGAAGCTCCTCGGCCGCGACCACTTCAAGGTGAACCTCATCCCCTACAACCCGACGGGCCTGTACGACGGCTCGTCGCGAGAGACGATCGGCACGTTCCGCTGGGAGCTGGAGAAAGCGCACGTCCCGGTGACGGTGCGCCTCACGCGCGGCCGCGACATCGAGGCCGCGTGCGGCCAGCTCGCGGCGGCGCCGAAGCGGGCGCTCGCGAAGACGTGATCCGCCCGGCGCGGGCCGACGACGTCCCGGCGCTCGCCGACCTCGCGCGACGCACATGGCTCGACGCGTTCGGCGAATCCGTCTCCCCGGAGAACGCCGCGGCCGAAGCCGACGCCGGCCGCTCGGAGGAGCACTTCCGCGCCGCGCTCGAGGAACGCACGATCCTCGTGGCGGAGGAGAGCGGTTCGCTCGTCGGCTACGTCGAGTTCGACGACGGCGAGCTGCGTCGCCTCTATGTCGAGACCGCGCTCCAGGGCCGTGGCATCGGCGGCGCGCTTCTCGACGCGGCGCTAGCGCATCCAAGGCTGGCGGCCGCGGAGCGCGTTGTCCTCCAAGTCTGGGAGGAGAACACACGCGCAGTCCGGCTCTACGAGTCGGTCGGCTTCCGCCGCACCGGGACAAAACGGTTCACGATCGGAGACGAGGTCGTCGAGGACGCCGTCTTCGAGCTCGACCGCGCCCGCGGCCGCGCCGCACCCGCTTGACCCATCAGCCCAAATCTGAAAGATTCACCAACGTCGAAGCCCGGGAACTGCGCAAGCGGTTCGCGGGCTTTGACATTTCTCGGCCCAAGCGAGTGGTGCACTGGCCCAGCCGAGACCGGCTCCTTCTTCGACTAGGAACGCTGTAGGCGAGCAAGCACAGCGCCGGCAATGACCGCAGACGCCAATAAGAGCGCCGCGGCTAGCCAGCAGCCGATCAGGGGGGCTGGCAAGTGCCAACGGCGCCCGCTATCCAAGCGCCCACAGACGGCCCACGCCATCGCTCCGAAGATCACCGGCGGGAGGATGGAGGCCACCAGCCCCAGCGGGAGCACGAACCATCTCCGCGATGGCGCTGGAGAGCTGAACGTCGCGCGATCCCAACGTCGCGACCCAATCCGCACGCCGCGTACGCCGACGACGAGCAGGAGGACAGTCAGCGCAACCAGGGCGACGACCAACCATGCGACGGATGATCCGCTTGTCCCTCCGAGCTTGAATGCGCCTATCGCGACGGCGATCACAGCAAACGCCGACCACGTAGCTGTCATCGCTATCACCGACCACCGCATCGCGTCGAGTCGAGTTGGGGCATGTCGCTGATACACGGCCGCTTATTCCCTCAGGGGACATTCCTGAGCACTGGCGCCGGCGACGGGACCTACGTGTGATGCGCTACGAACAGTCCCAAGGCAGCGGCGAGGAAACCGAGAACAACTCCGAAGACGACTCCGAAGACAATGGCGCTAGAGCCGCCAACCGCGGCTGCACCAGCCACGCCTGCGACAACCGCGGGGATGAGGCAGACCAGCAAGAGCTTCGGGAGGGAGCCGCGACGCTGACTCTCGGTTGCCATGGGCGCGAAAGACGAGAGCTTCGCGCGCTCGGAATCGCGTTCGCGATGGGCGTCGGGATCCTGCTCGACACTTTCCTCGTCCGCTCAGTGCTCGTCCCGGCGCAGAACAGCGACGAGAGCCCCGCTACCGCGGCTCTCCGCGTCGCAAACGTCTCGCAGCCGGTAGAACTTCGACGCAGACGGCTCGTGTCGCTCCTCGCCTTCTTCGTGCGTCGCCTCCTCTGGACGATCCCCCTCGTCCTCGTCGTGATGCTCGCCACGTTCGCTCTGATGCGTGGCAGTGGCGGCGACCCGTTCAACCCGCCGGAGGGTTTTGCGCCCCTCCCGACGCCGCTCCAGAAGCAGCTCCGCGACTACTACAACCTCGACTCGCCATGGATCGTCGAGTTCGGAACGTACGTCCGCAACGTCACGACGCTCGATTTCGGGCCGTCACTCGTCCTCCGCGGAGTGACGGTGGACGACGTCATAGCCCAGTCGTTCCCGGTCACCCTGGAGCTGATCGCGTTCGCTGCCGCACTGGCGTTGCCGATCGGCATCGCGCTCGGGCTCCTCGCTGCACTCCGACGCAACAGTGTCAGCGATCTCCTCGCGACGTCGACGGCGAGCGTGCTGCTCGTCATACCGGTGTTCTTCGTCGCGTACGTCTTGTCGCAGTATCCGATCTTCCAATGGCACATCGTCAGCGGCGGATGGGACGGCGTCGCTCCAAAAATCCTGCCATCGCTGTCGCTCGCACTCGCACCGACCGGATACGTCGCGCGGCTGATCCGCGCCACGGTCGTCGAAACCCTCGAAGAGGACTACGTTCGTACTGCGCGAGCGAAGGGCCTCCGCTTCCACCGCATCGTCGTTGTGCACATCCTCCGCAACTCGCTGACTCCGCTGGTCGCAGCTTTCGTACCGATGCTCGTGCTGCTGGTCACCGGCGCGTTCTTCGTCGAGCAGTTCTTCATGATCCCAGGCGCATCGACGTTCTTCCTTCAGGCGGCGCAGGCGCGGGACTACCCGATGCTGCTCGGACTGACCGTCGCGATGACCGTCCTCATCCTCCTGGCGAACCTGTTCGCCGACACATTTCTGATGGCTCTCGACCCGCGGCTGAGAGAGAGCGCATGAAACGGACGATCTTCTCGGGCGCAGGCGCGACATTCGTCCTGATCGTCGGGTTCTGCATCGTGTGGCCGCTGGTGTCGCCGTACGGCGTCAACGACGTCGACCTTAGCCTGAGCAGGCAGGGGCCGAGCCTGGCCCATCCGCTCGGCACGGACCAGTTCGGGCGCGATCTCCTCACTCGGCTCGCCGCCGGCGGGGCGACGACGCTGACGATCGCCGGGATCGCGCTGACGATCATCCTTTGCGTCGGTACCGCCTACGGCACAACCGCAGCGCTCGCCGCTCCCAAGATCGACGCCGTGATGATGCGCATCGTCGACGGATTGTTCGCGCTGCCGCGGCTGCCGATCGCGATCGTCATCCTCGTCGCGGTCCGGCTCCAAGGACAGAACGTGGAGACGGTCGCGCTCGCGCTGGCAGTCGTCGGATGGATGCTCACGGCGCGCCTCGTGCGCGGCCAGGTGATGTCTTTGATGACGCGCGATTTCGTCACCGCCGCGCGATCACTCGGCGGGAGCAACACTCATATCGCCGTCCGTCATCTGATCCCGAATTCCGCCGGGATCCTGCTCGTCGCCATCCTGCTTGAGCTTCCGACGGTGGTCGTCGGCGAGGCGTTCTTCGCCGTGCTCGGCCTCGGCCCCGACCCGCCGACGGCGACGTGGGGCAACATCGCGCAAGAGGGCCTACATTTCGATCGCCTCTGGCAGATGACGCTCGCGACCGCAGCAATCGCGACGTTCGCGCTGTCGTCTAACGTCCTCGTCGACCGGATCGGCGACTGGCTCGACCCGCGGCGTCGAACAGACTGATGCAGACGGAGGGTGACGACCTCCGGTCGAGTGACAATGCCGGTAGAGGAGCAATGCCGTCTCCGGCCCGAGTGTATTGACGGCCCACGGCTGACCTCCAGTTAGTCCGGCCGGCACCCCCGACGCACGAGACGCGGCCAGAGTCCCCTTGCCCGCGGGCTGCCGCTGGGCCTCCAGCTCGTCCAGGGCCTGCCGTCCGATACACGCTCAAGCTCGGAGACAGAGTCACGATCCCAGCAATCAACCAGCTCTGCTCCGTCGAATCGGAAGCCCGAATAGTCGACCTAATCTGTGCCCGCCCGAAGAAGTACCACCACCCTGAGCACTGGCCGAGTCCAGCGCCCTAGTGCTTGAAGCGATCAAGTGCGTCAAATGCGGCGTTCACGCTTCGCTCTTCGCCCGCGCTGTTCGCAACGTAGACGTTGCCATCCTGCACGAATGACGACGCACTGTCGTTCGCGTGGACAAAGACAAAAATGTACGTGGGTGGCGGCTGCCGCCCTCCCATGACGGAGAAATCGGTCGGGGCGTGCCACCTCGGATCGAAGAGAACAATGACGTGTGGGCCGTAGTGAGTGGGCATTTCGCGGAGCCTGAGCCCTCGCTCGCTGAAAGCAGCCTTGACTTCGCTGGCCGGGAAGATGTGAGGGTGAGTCAGGTCTGAGAAAGCGGGAGGCGCGTTTCTCAAGCTCAATGGCCTAATTTGGTGTGTTCCACCGCACGCCGTCAAGCCCACAGTCACGAGGCAGGCGGATGCCGAAAGTCCTGCAGCCCTGGCCTTCTTCCGCTTCATCTCGTTCCACGGTACGCCGAGTTGTCGGTGGGTTCAAGTGACATCCCCGAGTACTGGGGCAGCCGAGGGATCACTGCTGCCGACGGCGATCCCGGCGAAGGATCCTGCCGACGCCCCAGAGCTTGACGACGCTCCCGATGAAGCCCCAGTCCAAGCCTCCAGGCCGTACCGTTACAGGCACCGGCCCGACCGGTGGGTCTTTCAACTCGTGCCCCCGGTCTCGCTCATCCAACCCGAGGCGCCCGGCATCGTGCTGCCAACGGCTGTGGTCGATGATGCAAAAACACTGGCGACATACCGCAGGATCGCCGTCCAACGTCGCGCCACAGCTGGGACACACCGTTGCCACCCGGCGAATCTACCGCGCGTTTCGAGCGGCTGCCTTGTCCGCTGCCAGGGGTCATTCCGGAGCGCTGGCGGGCCCAGTGTTCTGAAACGTGGGGCTGCGCATCCAGAAGTCCGTCGCCGGTTCTCTCCTGGCCCGCAGCCCCGTGGGACTACTGCTGCCGAAGGTCGAGTCTGGCTTGTCCAGCCAGGTGGCTGCGACCCCCGCACCCCACTGCGTTCACGGTAACAACCACTCCGTTCGAGTGACCCTCCCGGGTCCTCCGTCAAGCGACCGCCTTTCGTTCCACCGCTAGCGCCTTATGCGCCAGACGGGGATAGTTTCGAAGGCGCCGCACTCCTCGGCTCCCTTTGCGAAGTACCCGGCTGCAAACCCGTGGAGCCACTTCCCGGCAGCGGCTTTCGGAATCTTCCAGGCGCACACGACCTTGGCCACGCGGTGTGTCCCGGGTACATAGACCCTCCGCGTTCGCGCAGGTAAGGACCCGTAGGACCAGTGGCGGCCGATCCATGCGAGGCGGCAGTCGACCTGAGTGAGGTGCGTACCGCCGATGCCTCTGACGGTGAGTCCCGCGAACCACCTCCCCGCGATCGGATGCCCATCGTGATTCGCCACGAAGCCGACAAACGGCGGCCCGATGGCGCCGCAGCCAGCCAGGACGACGGCGCCCAGAACGACTGCGATGACGAGGCGCGCTCTCACCACGCCGAATCTACGGCCCCAGACGCTGAGTTGCCACGCCGTCTCGGACCACGGGACGGTGAGACGGCTCGAACCTAGACGCCTTTTGGCGCCTCCGCTGCGACGGCGGCCGACTCACCACCGGCGTCCGGCTGCTCTCCGAACGCGTACTTCACGACCGGATTCTTCGCTGCGCGAACCTCGTCGAGCCGCTTCACCGGCCGGTGGTGCGGCGCCTCCTTGAGCAGCTCCGGCTCCTCCGCCGCCTCGCGCGCGATCGCGAGCATCGCCTCGCAGAAGGCGTCGAGTGTCTCCTTCGTCTCCGACTCCGTCGGCTCGATCATCAGCGCCTCGGGGACGACGAGCGGGAAGTAGACCGTCGGTGGATGGAAGCCGTAGTCCATGAGCCGCTTCGCGACGTCGAGCGCAGTGCAGCCGTGCTCGCGCTTCATCGAGCGCGCGGAGAGGACGAACTCGTGCATGCAGAGCCGGTCGAACTCGAGGTCGTACGAGTCCTTCAACCGCGCGAGCATGTAGTTCGCGTTCAGCACCGCCGCCTCGGACATCTCGCGCAGCCGGTCGCCCCACATGCGCAGGTACGCGTACGAGCGGACGAAGACGCCGAACGGGCCGGTGAACGCGCGCACTTTCCCGATCGTCTGCGGCCGGTCGAAGTCGAGGCCGAAGCTCCCATCGTCCTTCTTGACCACAGCGGGCACCGGCAGGAACGGCTCGAGGATGTCGCGCACCGCGATCGGCCCACCGCCGGGCCCGCCGCCGCCGTGCGGCTGCGAGAACGTCTTGTGCAGGTTGATGTGCACGACGTCGAAGCCCATGTCGCCCGGCCGCGAGATCCCGCACACGGCGTTGAGGTTCGCGCCGTCGTAGTACATGAGCGCGCCGGCGCCGTGGAAGATCTCCGTGATCGCCTCGATGTTCTCGTCGAACAATCCGAGCGTCGACGGGTTCGTGAGCATGAGAGCCGCGGTGTGCTCATCGACCTTGCCGCGGAGGTCCTCGACGTCGATGTTGCCGCGCGCATCGGTGCGGACCGGCGTGAGCTCGTAGCCCGCCATCGTCACCGAAGCCGGATTCGTGCCGTGCGCCGTGTCCGGGATGACGACCTTGCGCCGCTGCTCGCTCTCGCCCTTCGACTCGAAGTACGCGCGAATGAGCATCAGCCCGGTGAGCTCTCCTTGCGAGCCCGCAGCGGGCTGGAGCGAGACGGCGTGCAGTCCGGTGACCTCCATGAGGATCTCCTGCAGCCGCCACATGAGCTCGAGCGCGCCCTGTGCGCCGCTCTCCTCCTGCAGCGGATGGAGCGCCGCGAAGCCGGGGAGATACGCGAGCCGCTCGTTAACGCGCGGGTTGTACTTCATCGTGCACGAGCCGAGCGGATAGAAGCCGTTGTCGATGCCGAAGTTCCGCGTCGAGAGCTCGGTGAAGTGGCGCATGAGCTCGAACTCCGGCACCTCCGGCAGGCGCGGCGGTTCTTGGCGCCGCAGCTCCTCTGGCACGTCGGCCGACGGCAGCCCCTCGGGCTTCGTGACGGTCGACGCGCGCCGGCCAGGCTGCGACTTCTCGTAGATGAGCTTCACCGCGCGACCTCCGCGAGCACCTCGGCGAGCCAGTCGATCTCGGCGGGCGTGCGGCGCTCGGTCACCGCGACGAGCAGGACGTCGTCCATGCCTTCGTAGTCGCGGCCGAGGGCGTAGCCCGGGTGGACGCCGCGCTCGCGTGCGGCCGCGACGACCTCGCGCGCGTTCCGTCCGACGCGGACCGCAAACTCCTTGAACGTTGGCTGATCTGCAAACACGAGCTCGAGCCCCGCGCGCTCAACGAGTTGCTGCTTCGCGTACGCGGCGAGGGACAAGCAGGTCTCCCCCAGCTCGCGGATTCCCTGCGGTCCCAGCCACGTGAGATAGACGAGCCCGCCGAGCGCGAGGAGCGTCTGGTTCGTGGTGATGTTCGACGTGGCCTTCTCCCGCCGGATGTGCTGCTCGCGGGTCTGCAGGGTGAGGACATAGCCGCGCTCGCCCGCTGCGTCTACCGTCTCGCCGACGATCCGGCCCGGCATGCGGCGGATGAAGTCCTGGCGCGCAGCGAGGAAGCCGTAGTGCGGCCCGCCGTACGACGGGAAGTTCCCCGCGGCCTGGCCTTCGCCGATCGCCATCGACGCGCCGTACTTGCCCGGCGCCTCGAGCACGCCGAGCGAAAGCGGATCCGCGTGGACGATCGCGAGCGCTCCGGCGTCGGTCGCCGCGGCCGCGAGATCCGGCGCCGCCTCGAGGCAGCCGAAGAAATTCGGCTGCTGGAAAATCACGCATGCCGCGTCGACCGCGTCGCGGGCGACATGTTCCGGATCAGTCAAACCAGCAACGTGCGGCACCTCGACGACCTCGAGCCCGAATCCCGGCGCGTACGTCTTCACGACCTGGCGCACCTGGGGGTTCGTCGCCTCGGTGATGACGATCTTGCTGCGTCCGGTGGCGTGCTTCGCGACGAAGCAGGCGTCCGCGGCGACCGTCGTGCCGTCGTAGCCGGAGGCGTTCGAGACGTCCATCCCGGTCAGCTCGCAGATCGCGGTCTGGTACTCGAAGATCGCCTGGAGCACGCCCTGGCTCAGCTCCGGCTGGTATGGCGTGTAGGCGGTCAGGAACTCGCCGCGCTGCAGCACCGCGTCGACGACCGCCGGGACGTAGTGGTCGTACATGCCGGCGCCGAGGAACGAGAGCTCCGCGCCGACGTGGGCGTTCTGCGCCGCGAGGGACTCGAAGTACGCCGTCAGCTCCTGTTCGGTCAGCGCCGGCGGAAGGTCGAGCTCCCGGCCGAGACGGACGCCCTGCGGCAGGTCGCGGAAGAGCTCGTCGACCGACGTGACGCCGATCACCTCGAGCATCGCCTCCCGGTCGGCGTCGGTCAGCGCGAGGTAGCTCACCCCTGCTCGGCCAGCTGCTGCTTGTACGCCTCCACGTCGAGCAGCGCGTCGGCCTCACCCGGCTCGGTCAGCCGCACGCGGACGAGCCAGCCCGCGCCGTAGGGATCCTCGTTGACCGTCTCGGGCGCGTCGACGACCGCCCGGTTGACCTCGAGCACCTCGCCGGACAGCGGCGCGATCACGTCGGAGACAGCCTTGACCGACTCGACCTCGGCGTAGGACTGGCCGGCACTGATCGTCGCGCCTTCCTCGGGAGGCTCGAAGTGCACGAGCTCGCCGAGCGAGTCCTGCGC
>JAWVDC010000008.1:0-5114 GCA_033857715.1 Gaiellaceae bacterium
CGGGGGAAACCATGTTTCCCCCGCGTGCCCCCTTCTTTGCGCCGGATTACCAAGGACGCAACTCGGCGCTACGGCGAGAGCGCGGTCTCGCCTCCGCGCGCTCCAGCTCCGTCGACCCAGGACTGGAAGGGCTCAGAGCGTGAACAGCCTGATCCTCGCCTTCTCCGTCGGGAACGTGGTCGTCTGGATCGTGTGGATCGTGGCCGCGTTGTCGTGCCTCGCGTCGGGCATCGCGGTCGTCTCGTTCAAGAATCCGTTCTTCTCGGCGCTCGCGCTGATCGGGAACCTCGCGTCGCTCGCGGTGATGTACCTCCTGCTCAGTGCCGAGTTCGTCGCCGCCGCGCAGGTGCTCGTCTACGCCGGGGCGGTGGTCGTGATGTTCCTCTTCGTCATCGCGTACGTCGGCCCGCGTCAGGAGGAGCCGTGGTCCGGCGGGCCGAGCTGGCAGACGTTCGCCGCGGCGCTTGCCGCCGGCGCGCTGCTCGTCGAGGTCATCGTCGCGATCGCCCTCGCCGCGGGTGGTTCGCTCGGCCACGACGGAAAGGTCGACGCCGCCTTCGGGTCGCCGGCCTACATCGGGAAGCTCTTCCTCACCGACCATCTCCTCGCCTTCGAGATCACCTCGATCGTCCTGCTCGTCGCGGCGGTCGGCGGCGTGATCCTCGGCTCGCACTCGCGGAAGGCGGTGGAGTCATGAGCGTAGGCTCGACGGAGCTCATCAAAGAGCGGAGGCACCGGCTTTGCCGGTGCTGGAGCGGGAAATGAGCGGCCCGGGCACGACGTGGTACGTCGCGCTTGCGGCGTTCCTGTTCGGGATCGGCGCGCTCGGCGTCCTGATCCGGCGCAACCCGCTCATCGTCCTCCTCTCCCTCGAGCTCATGCTCAACGGCGGGAACCTCGCGCTCATCGCCTTCTCGCGGCACTTCGCGAACGGCGCGGGCCAGATTTTCGGCCTCGCCGTGATGGCGGTCGCCGCGTCGGAGGTCTGCGTCGGGCTCGGCCTCGTCGTCGCGATCAACCGCCGGAAGCTCGCGCTCGACGTCGACCGGCTCTCGGAGCTGCGCGGGTGACGTACGGCGCCTGGATCTGCCTCGTCTCGCCACTCGTCGCGACGATCGTCATCCTCCTCGGAGGGACGACGCTCACGCGCCGCGCGGCCGCGTGGATCGCGACCTCGAGCGTCTTCGTCTCGTTCGGCGGCGCCGTCACGGCGTTCCTCGGCGTCCACGGGGCGCACGTCGCGCAGAGCCCGTCCTGCCTCTCTTTCGGGCTGCACTGCAACGCGCAGGGCGAGCTGACGACGGCGTGGACGTGGCTCGCGTCGGGGCACTTCAAGTTCGGACTCGAGCTTCTCGTCGACCCCCTGAGCACGGTGATGATGCTCATCGTCAGCGGCGTCGGCGGCCTGATCGTCCTCTACTCGGTCGGCTACATGGACGGCGACAACGAGGAGCGCCGCTACTTCGCGTACATCGCGCTCTTCGTCTTCTCGATGCTCATGCTCGTCGAGGGCGGGAACCTGCTGCTGCTGCTCGTCGGGTGGGGACTCGTCGGCCTCTCCTCGTACCTTCTCATCGGTTTCTGGCACGAGCGGCCGAGCGCGGTGCAGGCGGCGAAGAAGGCGTTCGTCATGAACGCGTTCGGCGACGCGACGATGGCGCTCGGGCTTTTCGTCCTCATCGCGCACACCCAGTCGCTCTCGTTCGGCGCTCTCGGCGGCGTGTCCGGCTCGACGGCGAACTGGGTCGCGCTCGGCCTGCTCGGCGGCGCCGCGGCGAAGTCGGCGCAGATCCCGCTCCAGACGTGGCTGCCAGACGCGATGGAGGGCCCGACGCCGGTCAGCGCCCTCATCCACGCAGCGACGATGGTCACCGCCGGCGTCTACCTCATCGCCCGCACGCACGTCGTCTTCGAGCAGGCGCGCACGATCGAGCTGATCGCGGCCGGAACCGGCGCACTGACGCTTCTCGTCGCGGGGCTGATCGCCCTCGTGCAGACCGACATCAAGCGCGTCATCGCGTACTCGACGATGTCGCAGATCGGCTACATGTTCCTCGGCGCGGGCGTCGGGGCGTATGCGAACGGGATGTTCCACCTCATGACGCACGCCTTCTTCAAGGCGCTGCTCTTCATGACGGCCGGCCTTGCGATCCATGCGCTCGCCGGCGAGCAGGACATCCGGAAGATGCGCGGGCTCGGCAGGGTGATGCCGATCACGAAGTGGTGCTTCCTCGCGGGGGCCCTTGCGCTCGTCGGGATCCCGCCGTTCAGCGGCTTCTTCTCGAAGGACTCGATCGTCGCCGCGACCGGCGCGCTCGGCACGTGGTACGGCTGGGTCTTCTGGCTCTGCGGGATCGTCGGCGCACTTCTCACCGGGCTCTACACCTTCCGCCTCTGGTTCCTCGTCTTCCCCGGTGAGCCGAGCGCGTTCGTCCGCGAGCACCATCACCGGCACGGGCGCTGGGGCGAGGGGCCTTGGACGATGCTCCTGCCGGTCGCCGTCCTCGCCGTCCTCGCGACCGTCGGCGGCTGGCTGCAGTGGGCGCCGCTCTGGCACCCGTTCACCGACTGGCTCCACTACGCGGCGGCGACCGCCGAGGGCGCGGAGCCGTCGAGCACGCTCGAGTACGCGACGTCCGCCGCGACCGTCATCGCCGGCCTTGCGGGAATCGCGATTGCGTGGGCGATCTACAGCGAGCGGAGCGTGGCGATTCCGAAGCTTCCCGCGCTGCAGCGCGTGCTCGAGAACAAGTTCTACTTCGACGCGGTCTACGACCGGCTCTTCTACGCCCCGGCCGTCGCAATCGCTGCGCTGCTCCGCACCGAGGTCGAGGAGCCCGTGATCCTCCAGGGCGGCACCGACCTCGGCCAGACAGCGCTCGACGCCGGAGGAATCGCCCGGCGGATCCAGACCGGCATCCTCCGCACGTACGTCTTCTTCATCGCGGCCGGCGCCGCGGCCCTCGTCCTCGCCTTCCTCATCGCCAAGTAAATGTCCGCCACTTTCCTCACCACGCTGCTCATCCTCCTGCCGGTCGCGGGCGCGATCGCCATCTGGCTGCTGCCGCTCTCGAAGTACGCGTCGGGAAGCCTCGCGGTGCTCGTCTCGCTCATCGAGGTCGGCTTCTGGATCGAGCAGGCGTCGCGCTTCGACTTCCACCGCTCCGGCCTGCAGATGTCGGAGCAGGCGAACTGGTTCGGCGACCTCGGGATCACGTACCACGTCGGCGTCTACGGCTTCTCGGTCTGGCTCGTCGGCCTCACCGTCGTCGCCATGGCCGCGTGCATCGGCTACGGCTTCTGGGTCGGGCGCGACCGGCCGCGCGCGTACTTCGCGCTGATGCTCCTCCTCACCGGCGCGACAGTCGGCGTCTTCGAGGCGCAGGATCTCATCGTCTTCTACGCCTTCTTCGAGGCGATGCTCATCCCGCTGTACGTCCTCATCGGCGTCTGGGGCGGCGCGAAGCGGATGGAGGCGACGGTCAAGTTCGTGATCTACACGATGGCCGGCTCGCTCCTCATGCTCGCCGCGATTGTCGTCTACGGCCTCCACGCCGGGACGTTCGACCTCGTGGACGGGCCGACGAGCGCGAGCCGCTGGCTCTTCCTCGGCTTCATGGTCGCGTTCGCCATCAAGGCGCCGCTCTTCCCGTTCCACGGCTGGCTGCCGGACTCGTACCGCGAGGCGCCGCCCGAGGTGACGGCCGTGCTTTCCGGCGTCATCGCCAAGGCCGGCCTGTACGGGATGTTGCGGATCGCGATCCCGCTGTTCCCCGGGCCGGTGAATTTCTACCGGCCGTACGTGCTCGGGCTCGCGGCGATCGCGCTCGTGTACGGGTCGCTCCTCGCGTTCCGCGCGCCCGACTTCCGCGGCGTCGTCGCGTACTCGTCGCTCGCGCAGTCGGGGCTCATCGCGATGGGGCTGTTCGCCGGACCGAGCCTGGGCCGCGACGGCGCCGTGCTGCAGATGATCGCCCACGGGCTCGTCTCGACCTCGCTCTTCCTCGTCGCCGGGATCATCGAGCGGCGCACGACGACGGGCGAGTTCGCGTTGCTCGGCGGGATGGCACGCGGGCGGCCGGTGCTCTCGACGCTACTCATGACGCTCGGCGTGATCTCGCTCGCAGTGCCCGGCTCGGCGAACTTCGCGGGAGAGTTCCTCATCCTCGCGGGCGTCTTCCAGCGCGCATGGTGGTGGGCCGCGACCGGCGCCGGCGCGATCGTGCTCGCGGCGATGTACATGCTGCGGCTCATCTCCGCCGTCCTCCACGAGGCGCGCGGCACGACCGTCGCGGACGAGGCGATGGACGTGCGGCCCGGCGAGCTCGCGCTCCTCGCGCCGCTCGTCGCCGGCCTCATCCTCCTCTCGGCGTGGCCGGCCGCCGTGAGCCACCACTCGTTCGTCGGAAACTGGCCGAAGCAGCCGAGCGGGACGACGTTGATCCCATGAGCCTCCCGACGCCGCATATCGACTGGTTCGCACTCGCGACGATCCTCGCACTTCTCGCCGCGTCGGGCGTCTCGCTGCTCGGAGCGGTGCTCGTCCCCGCGCGCTCGCGGAGGACGTTCGGCGCGAGCGTCTCGGCGCTCGGCTTCCTCGGCGGCCTCGTCGCCTCGATCTGGCTCTACGTGGACACGCACACCGGACATGCCGTCGTCGGCGGCGCCTTCTACCGCGACCGCTGGACCGCTCTCGCGCAGATCATCCTCTGCGGCGTCGGCCTTGCGACCACGCTCCTCTCGACGGAGCATCTCGGACGCAACGACGACCACATCGCCGAGTTCTTCGCTCTCCTGCTTGCGTCGGCGGCCGGAATGGCGTTCTTCGTCGGTGCCGGGAACCTCATGACGCTCTTCCTCTCGCTCGAGTGGTTCTCGATCGCGCTCTACGTCATGTGCGCGATCGACTACGAGCAGGAGGGCTCGCTCGAGGCGGGTCTCAAGTACCTCATCGTCGGCTCGTTCGGATCGGCTGCGCTGCTGCTCGGGTCGGCGCTCGTATACGGCGCGACGGGGTCGGTCTCCCTCCACAGCATCGGCGGCCTCATCGCGAGCCACGGCCTGACGGGCGACGCGCTCCTCGCCACAGGGATCGCGCTGATCGTCGCGGGGCT
>JAWVDC010000009.1:0-19986 GCA_033857715.1 Gaiellaceae bacterium
GTGGAACTCCTCGAGGTCGATCGCGCCGACGATCGCAAGGTCGTGGTTCCCGGCGAGGCAGACGTTTGCCCTCTCCTCGACGAGCGCGCAGCACTCGTTCGGGCGCGGTCCGTAGCCGACGACGTCCCCGAGGCACCAGAGCTCGTCGGGCGCGTCGGCGTCGATCGCTTCGAGCACGGCTTCGAGTGCGCGAAGGTTCGAGTGGATGTCAGAGACGACGGCGACGCGCATGGGCGGCGGCGAACGCTAGCCCGGCGAGGACGGGCACGGTGGCGGCGACCTCCGAGGTCGTGAAGAAGAGCAGTCCCCAGAGCCCGGCCGCGACTCCGGTCGCAATGGCGGCGCCGTACTTCGTGCGGCCGGCGACGACGACTCCGAGCAGAGCCGGCGCGAGGAGGTCGAGCCAGCCCATGAGCGCCCCGCCGAAGCTCGCCTGCTGGAGGCTGGGCAGTGCCGCACCGGCGGCGTGGGGGAGGGGCACGCCCGCGAGCGCGTCCGTCGATTGCTGGACGGAGGACGTCCCCCACACGAGCGCGACGTCGAGCGCCGCGAGGGCGACCAAGCCGGCGCGGATCGAAGTGGCGGGAGCGACCCGTCCCGCTGCCGCCGCAGCGGCGACACACGCAAGAGCGACGAGCGCGAGACCCGCGGCGTCACGAACGAGCCCGTGCGCGAGCCAGGCGACGAGCCACAACCCGGCCGCGACCGGAGGCCACAGCCACCAGTGCCGTCGTCCGGCGAGCGCTCCTCCAGCGCCGGCGAGCACCGGCGTCCCGAACGTCGCCAGCAGGGCGAGCGCGCGCGGGCCGCCGGAGACGAAATCGAGAATCAGGACGCCGGCCGCGAGGAGCGCCGCAGGAACGACAAACCACACAACGCCGAAGGAGCGACCGGTCGCCGGCCGCGTCGGCAGCGCCACGGTCGCCGCCTGCGCAACACAAAGGACCGCGTAGGACGGCGCGAACGCGAGCGTCAGGAAGCCCCTATGCGCCCTCGGACGGCTCGTCGGAGTGGCCGGGCGCCTCGGGCAGGTTCCGGATCCCCTCGCGCGTCGTGTACTTCGACCACGCGTCCTCGAGCGCAGCGATGAGCTCGGGCACGAAGCGTGGCGACACGTTGACGCGCGAGACGACCGTGCCGGGCACGTCGCCTTCCTCGATCTCGTGCTCGATGCGCATGAACGTGAGCGTGAACTCGTACTGGGAGAAGCTCACGTTCGCGAAATTCGAATACGTGCCGCCGACGAGCTCGGTCGGCATCTGGATGTTGAGGCGGCGCTCGCCGGGCTGCGGCTCGGGTTGGTCGAGCTGGTCGTCGTCCATGTCCACATACTACGGCGGTGTCCGTGAACGTCCGCCTGCGTCAGATCGTCCGCCTGCTCGCCGCGATCGCGGCGACCCTCGTGGGCGGAACCGTCGCTCTCCACGAGACCCTCCACGAGCCCTGGTTCCAGTCGCTCTACCGCGCCGTCGTCACGCTCACGCTCACGGGCCTCGACAGCGTTCCCTCCAACGACGGCGCGCGGGCCGTCTCTCTCGTGCTCGTCCTCGTTGGCATCACGATCATCGCGTACGCAGGTGCCGTTATCGTCGAGTCGGTCGCCGGCGGGGTTTTCACGGGCGCGCTGGCGGAACGGCGAAGGGAGCGAGCTATCTCGCAGTTGCACGACCACTACATCATCTGCGGCTACGGCCGAGTCGGGCGTCGTGTCGCCGAGGAGTTCCGGGCGTCCGGCGTTCGGTACGTCGTGCTCGACTTCCACGAGGACGCGATCGCGGCTGCGAACGCTCGTGACGAATTGCTCGTCGAAGGCGACGCGACCGAAGACGAGGATCTCGATCGGGCAGGCCTCGCCCGCGCGCGCGGGCTCGTGGCCGCCTCGGACAGCGACGCCGACAATCTCTACGTCACGCTGTCGGCGCGGTCGGCCCGGCCCGAGCTCGCGATCGTCGCGCGCGCGAGCGACACCGACGCGGAGCGAAAACTGAGGCTCGCGGGCGCGGATCGGGTTGTCCTCCCGTACACCGCCGCCGGCCGGATGATGGCGAACCTCGTGCTCAAGCCGCAGGTGACGGAGTTCCTCGATGTCGTTACCACCGCCGCGGGGCCGGATCTCCAACTGTCGGAGATCGAGGTGCATCAGACGTCCGCAGCCGCCGGCCGGACGATCCGCGAGTTGCGTATCCGTCACGAAACGGGAGCACTCGTCATCGCGCTCCGCAAGTCGGACGGCTCGTTCGACACGACGCCCGAGCCCGACACGCCGATCGAGGTCGGCGATGTGTTGATCGCCGTCGGCTCGCCGGACGAGATCGGTTTGCTCGAAGAGATGTTCGCTTCCGGCGGGCCCGTTGCCGGCTGATCCGGTCAGCGCACTCGAGGCCGACCTTGCCGCGGCCGTGGGCTCCGAGTTGACGCTCGAGCGGCCCGCGGAGGCGGAGCACGGCGACTACGCGACGAACGCCGCCATGCGACTCGCGGGCACGCGGCGCCGCGCGCCGCGCGAGATCGCGGAGGAGATCGCAGCCGCTGCGGCAGGGCTCGATGTCGTCGAACGCGCCGAGATCGCCGGGCCGGGCTTCGTCAACGTCTTCCTCCGCGACGAATGGTTCGTCTCCGCGCTCGAGGCGATGCTCGCCGCGGGGCCCGTGGAGAAGACGGGGAAGCGCGTCCAGGTCGAGCTGGTCTCCGCGAACCCGACCGGTCCGATCACCGTCGCCTCGGCGCGAAACGGCGCATACGGAGACGCGGTCGCACGGCTGCTCGAGGCGGCCGGGAACGAGGTCGAGCGCGAGTACTACTACAACGACGCGGGCGCGCAGATGGACAAGTTCCGCGCGTCGGTCGACGCGGTGCGGCGTGGGGAGGAGCCACCGGAGGACGGCTACCACGGCGACTACCTCCGGGACCTCGTCAAGTCAACAACAACAGGTGACGATCCGGTCGCGGCGATGCGTGCTTCGATCGAGGCGTCGCTCGAGCGCTTCCGCATCCACATCGACACGTGGCGCCGCCAGAGCGTCATCGAGTATCACGTCCCCGAGGTGCTCGCGGCGATCGAGCCGTACGCGCAGGACGGCGCCGTCTGGGCGCCGACGACACGGTTCGGCGACGACAAGGATCGCGTCGTCGTCCGCTCCGACGGCTCGTACACGTACTTCGCGGCTGATATCGCCTATGTCCGCGACAAGCTCGAGCGCGGCTTCGACACGGCGATGTACGTCCTCGGCGCCGACCACCACGGCTACGTCGCGCGGCTGCGCGCGGCCGCGGGACTGCTCGGCTACGACCCGGAGCGGGTGGAGGTGCTCATCTACCAGCTCGTCTCGCTGACGAAGGGCGGCGAGGCGACGAAGATGTCGAAGCGGCGCGGCGACGTCGTTTTCCTCGACGAGCTCATCGACGAGGTCGGCGTCGACGCGGCGCGCTGGTACCTCGTCAACCGCGGCCCCGACCAGTCGATCGAGATCGACATCGACCTCGCCGCGGAGCGCTCGCAGAAGAACCCGGTCTACTACGTGCAGTACGCGCACGCGCGCATCTCCGGGATCCTCCGCAACGCTCCTGAGAACGCTGGAGACAAGTTGTCGCTACGAGGAGCGCTCGTGCCGGAGGAGAGGGAGCTCGTCAAGCGGCTCGCCGACCTGCCGGGCGTGATCGCGGACGCCGCGGCGAAGCGCGGGCCACAGATCGTCCCGAACTACGCGATCCGCGTCGCCGACGATTTCCACCGCTTCTATCACGAGCATCGCGTGCTCGAGAGCGAGCAGCAGGAGTTCCGCCTCGCCCTCTGCCGCGCGACGCAGACGGTCATCGCCCGCTGCCTCGACCTTGTCGGGGTCGAGGCACCTGACAGGATGTAGCGGTGAACCCCCGCCTCGCCCCTGACCGCAACATCGCGATGGAGCTCGTCCGCGTGACCGAGGCGGGCGCGATGGCTGCCGCGCGCTGGATCGGGCACGGCGACAAGGAGAGCGCCGACCAGGCGGCCGTCGACGCGATGCGCTTCGTCCTCGACAGCGTCGCGATGCGCGGCGTCGTCGTCATCGGCGAGGGGGAGAAGGACGAGGCCCCGATGCTCTACAACGGCGAGGAGGTCGGCAACGGCGAAGGCCCCGAGGTCGACGTCGCTGTCGATCCACTCGAAGGGACGCGGCTCACGGCGCTCGGTCAGCCCGGCGCGATCTCGGTGATGGCCGTTGCCGAGCGTGGCACGATGCTCTTCCCGGGCGCGGCGCTGTACATGGAGAAGATCGCCGTCGGCCCGGGCGCGATCGACGCGATCGACATCACGAAGAGCCCGACCGAGAACGTCAACGCCGTCGCGGAGGCGCTTGGCAAGAAGCCGCGCGAGGTCGACGTCGTCGTGCTCGAGCGCGACCGTCACGACGACCTCATCGCGGAGCTGCGCGCGGCCGGCGCGCGCGTCCGCCTCATCCGAGACGGCGACGTTGCCCCGGCGATCGCCGCGGCGCAGCCGGGCACGAGCGTCGACATGCTCTACGGAATCGGCGGCACACCTGAAGGCGTCATCTCCGCCGCAGCGCTCAAGTGTGTGGGCGGCGGCATCCAGGGACGGCTCTGGCCGCGAAACGACGAGGAGCGCCAGGCGCTGCTCGACGCCGGCCTCGACCCCGCAACGGTCCTCCACACGAACGACCTCGTGTCCGGCGAGGACGTGTTCGTCGCAGCCACGGGCGTGACGACCGGCGCGCTCCTCCAGGGTGTGCAGTACACCCAGGGAGGCGCGACAACCGACTCGATCGTCATGCGCTCGCGCTCGGGCACGGTGCGCCGGATCAGGGCGCAGCAGTCCCTCGCGAAGCTCTCCGCCCTCACCGGCTTCGAGTACACCTAGACGGCGTGGACGCGACGGCGACGCACGTCTTCGCGGGTCTGCCTGTAAGCAACCTCGACGAGGCCCGCCGCTGGTATGAGCGTCTCCTCGGACGGGAGCCCGACAGGCTCCCGAAGCCGGGAGAGGCTGTCTGGCAGTTGACCGAGACCGCGCTGCTCTACGTCGTCGAAGACCATGCCCGGGCGGGCAGCGGCCTGCTCACCATCGCCGTGGACGGGCTCGACGGCCACCTGCGCGAGCTGGCCGATCGCGGGATCCCGTCTCAGTCCGAGACGCTCGAGAACGGGCTCCGAAAGGCGACGGTGCACGATCCAGACGGGAACATGATCGGCTTCTTCGAAGCGCCGAGGATCGACGTGTCCGCCGGCTAGGCAGTCGCGAGCTCCTGCTCCATCGCGGGCGCGTACATGCCGGTGCGCGCGGCGGAGTTGAGCTTCGCGCGGTGGTAGTAGGCGCGCTGCGCCCCCTCGACGTTCTCCGGCTTGCCCCCCCACGCCTTCAGCGCCGGCGCCTGAAGCGCGCGTCCGTAGGAGAAGGACAGCTGCCACGGATGCGGCCCGCTCGCGTTCATCGCGTTGAGATGCGCGGTCGCGTCCTCGTCCGACTGGCCGCCCGAGAGAAAGACGATCCCCGGCACCGCCGCCGGCACGTGCTTATAAAACGCGTGGAGCGTCGCCTCGGCGACTTCCTCGACCCCGGCGCGGCTCGACGCCTCGTACCCCGAGAGCACCATGTTCGGCTTGAGGAGCGTCCCGGCGAGGTCGACGCGCTGGTCGAACAGCTCGGTGTAGAGCGCCGCGAGGACGCGCGAGGTCACCGAGCCGCTGCGCTCGATCGAGTGCGTGCCGTCCTGCAGCACCTCCGGCTCGACGATCGGGACGATCCCCGCCTCCTGGCACAACGCCGCGTACCGCGCGAGCGCGTGCGCGTTCGTCCAGATGCAGTACTCGCTCGGCAGCGAGTCGGTGATCGAGTACGTCGCGCGCCACTTCGCGAAGCGCGCGCCGAGCGAGTGGTACTCCGCGAGCCGCTCACGCAGGCCGTCGAGGCCTTCCGTCACCGTCTCGCCCTCGGCGCCGGCGAGCGGCTTCGCGCCCGCGTCGACCTTGATGCCGGGGATGACGCCCTTCGAGGCGAGCAGCTCCGGGAACGGCGTCCCGTCGGCGGAGCTCTGGCGGAGCGTCTCGTCGTAGAGGATCACGCCGCTGATGAACTCCTCCGCGCCGGGGGTCGTCAAGAGGAGGTCGCGGTAGGCGCGCCGGTTCTCCTCGGTCGACTCGACGCCGATCGTGTCGAAGCGCTTCTTGATCGTGCCGCTCGACTCGTCGGCGGCGAGGATGCCTTTACCCTCGGCGACGAGCGCGCGTGCGGTCTCGTGTAGTTCGCTGGCCATTTGAATCTCCTGTGCTCGCGGGTCTGCTCAGATTATTGCCGGGCTACAATCGCCGCACCGCGGGAGTAGCTCAGTTGGTAGAGCATCAGCTTCCCAAGCTGAGGGTCGCGAGTTCGAGCCTCGTCTCCCGCTTCGCGCATCCAAGCCAAATCCCCGCTACTCAGGGGATTTATCGGCCTGGGGGGGGGAAGATGGTCATCCGGCCAAGTCCTCCCAAAACCACACGTTACTGGCGCGCACTGGCGCCGCAACCTGGCGCGCACGCCGCTGCAAACCCCGCACGGCCGTGGCCGCCGTAGACGTTGGCGCGCGGCAGTCCCGGTGCCAGCACCTCGATTGTGTGCATCGACTAGCGCGTCACTCAGTCTCGCCGCCGACGACGGCAGACGTGGCGTCTTGCAGGCTCTCTCTCAACGCCTGACTGTCGAAGTAATGCAATCTCCCGCTTCGATCGCGGGCTGTTGCATGCATCGCAAGCACCGCCAGGGTAGGCACGGCGCCCAGGGCAGGTACGGCGTGAGTAGGAACGTAGGAAAACGCAGTCGGCCGCTCGGCCCCGGTAGTGCTGAACAAGGTGCGGAACTCCCGCTTCTCTTGCGGCAGCAGAGCCGCGATGAATTCACCGCCCTTGATCTCCGACGCAACACCGTCGACCGTGGCACTCACCGCGAACTCGACGCTGAATGCGGTTCCCGGGCCAACGTTCAAGAGAGTGCCGACCATCTCGTGGAACCACGTTCCCTTAGGGAAGCCACCCTGCCGCTTCACCCGGCCGTCGGCCTTGTTGAAAAGGATCGTGTCCGGATCGAGGACAAGGCGCGGCTTTTCCTGAGCGCGGCGGTCGCGGAGTACAAGCAGAAGCCCAGCCAGCGTTCCTAGGGAGCTGATGGCAGCTGCCACGGCCGCCACCGCGGACCACATCGCCGCCGATCCGGTGAGGAGGGACACGCTGGCATCGTGCCACGTACCGGTGTTGCCTACGCCTCGACCTCGAGCAACCCGACGAACCGCGACACGTCGTCGAACGGCACCACCTCGAGTACGCGGAACCGTCGGGAGAGAGGTACTCGGACGGAGAGTCCATCCGCGCGGAGCGACACACTCCCTGCCATGCAACAGACGAACTTCTTGCTCGCGTCGTCAGCGATCATCCCCCTGCTCGCCCTCGCGTTGCTCATCGAGCTGCGGGGCTTCGACATGCCAAAGCCCCCCTCGCAGGCGTCGAGGAGTCAGACTATTTTTGTTAGGTGGTCCGGGATCCTTTGCTTCGTGGTGATCGCGGGAATGTCGTGTTATGGCGAGTGGGTGTGTCTTCGCTCCCTCGAACTTGACCGCGTGGTCGGATTCGGGACGACGGCGGTTTGGGGAGCGATCGTGATCCTGGCGGTTCTGATCCTCTTGGTACTCCTTCAGCGAGTCGCGGGGTAGGTGGTCAACGGCTTAGGCAGTGGACGCTGGCCTACGATCCGACACGTGGCACGAGTGTTGGGCGCGCAAGCCTCAGCAACCGCCGCAGGCCGCACGGCGTCCGCACCACTCACACCGACCCACATTCGCGACCGCGCCCTCGGAGCTTGGGCGGCCGTCGCTGTCGGCGCCTTCCTCGGCGGCGAGCCGTCGTCGCTCGAACCGATCGGTCTCCGCGAGTGCCGCGACACGTTCGTCTCGCTGTTGCACGCGGCTGGCCGGTCGCTTGAGGAGATCGGTGACTACGTGGGACACTCGTCGACGTACATGGCCGACCGCTACCGGCATCTCCTGGACGGTGCTCGCTCCGATGCTGCGGCGGCGCTCGATGCCCTTCTCGAAGGTGCCCGATGAGATACCGCTTGGGCGTCCCAACTCTCACTGTGGTCGCCGTCGGGGGCGCCGTCGCCTGTGCGCTTTGGTTCCAATTCGGGAGCCTCAAGCATTACGGGGGCGCCTACCTCTGGCCCGCCCTCATCGCCAATTTCGCAGCGTCTCTGGGCGCATTCTTTCTCGCTCTTGCCTGGGATCGCCGGGTGCGCGCCGACGAATTGGCGAGGGAGCAGCAGGAGTTCACACGGCGACGCAACGACGAGGCGAAGGCGGAGGAAGAGAGGCGCAAGACGGAGGCGCGTCGGCTACTTGAACTGATCGTCGTGGAGTTGAAGCACGATCGGGGTGCCGTGGAGGTGCTCGCAGAGGGTGTCGGATCACCCTTGCTTTTCCACATCCGCACGGGCGCCTGGGCGATGTCCGCGGAGATCCTTGGCCGGTTGCTCAGTAAGTCGGACCTGGTCGCCGAGACGTCGGGTCTGTACGACCAGCTGAGCGAGCTCCAGTACCGTCTCAGGTTCATTGCTGAGCACAACGCTCAGCAGGGTGGCGTCGTCTCGCCTGAGCTGTGGTCGGCAATCGAGTCGACGGACGAACTGACCCGGGAGATCGAGAAGGAGTTCGACGATCTCCTCGAACGCCTCCGGCAGGAGGCGCAAGACCCGGCCGTCGATCTGCTTGGGGATTCGTCGTGAGGTCGTCCTCCAAGCGACCCAACGCGCTACCGCCACGATCGTTGCTGGCGCGCAGACTGGCGCGCAGGGGCCGGATCACGCATAGCCATGCGTAGCAGCCCTAGCTTCCCAAGCTGAGGGTCGCGAGTTCGAGCCTCGTCTCCCGCTTTCACTCGTTCTTGTCTCTAGGCGATCCGGCGCCTGACCGATCAACGGCCCGATGGTCCCGCTTCGGGCTCTGCGAGGTCTCGTCCCGGCATGCGTGCTCGCGTTCGGGTGCGTTGCCATTGCGTCGGCCGCCTGGGGCGGAACCGATCCCCCGAGCAATACCCCGATCACGCGTGTGCCGAGTGACTGCAAGGGCGCGCCAACCGGCAAGGAGTGCGTCAACGCCGCCGTCTTGTACCTCGACAAGGCGCGGTCGCGTGTGGGGCTGCCGCCGTATGCGCTCCCGGCGAACTTCCCGGCGTTGGCGCCCACGCGGCAGATCTTTATCCTCACCAACCTTGACCGGATCGCGTACGGCCTGCCGCCGATCCCCGGGCTGACGGCGGAGCTCGATCACGACGCGCTCGTGAGCGGCGTCTGGCGCGCGGACGACCCGTATCCGAGCAACGCCGCCAAGCTCAACACGTGGTGGCCTGGCTGGGCCGGCGCGTTCTACAACGCCCCGATGGCGTACGAGGCATGGGTCTGGTCCGACGGGCTCGCAAGCGGGAACCCCCGCTGCACGTCGACCGATCACTCGCGCTGCTGGGGGCACCGGCACTCCGTGCTGTGGAAGTTCCCCGCGGGCTCGGTCCGCGCGATGGGCGCAGCCGCCGGACGTGATTCGAGTCACCACCGCGGCTACGCGTACCTCTTCGTCGGCGGAAACGCGGGCTACAGGCCGCTCTACACGTACACCTGGAAGCAGGCCGTTGCCGACGGAGCGGGGACGAACAAGTACGACCCCGGCCCGCCGCTGAGCGCGCTGTGTGACGTCCCGGTCGTCATCGGCTACATGCTGTATGGCGCGACACGGGAGATCGAGAAGGCGCACTGCAGCGTCGGCGACGTCGCCCGCACGAACACCGACTACGTGCCCGGCGTCGTGATCGGGCAGCACCCCGCGCCCGGGAAGTGGCTTGCGCCCGGCGCGAGCGTCGGTCTGACCGTCAGCCTCGGCCCGAGCTAGCTCAGAGCCACTTCCGCCAGCGGAAGAAGCCGAGCATGCCGACGATCGTCAGCACGAAGAGGCCGAGCGTCGCGAGGAAGCCCGAGGTCGAGTCGAAGCCCGGGAAGCGGACGTTCATCCCGAAGAAGCCGGTCAGGAACGTGAGCGGGAGCATCACGACGCTGAAGATCGTGAGGACGTACAGGATGTCGTTCTGCTGGTGCGAGATGAGCGACTCGTTCGTGTCCTCGAGCGCCTCCACGACCTCCTTGTAGTTGTCGAGGAGGTCCCAGATCCGCTCGCTCGCGTCGACGATGTCGTCGAAATAGAGCTCGAGCTCTTCGGGCAGGAACCGCTCGATCTGCCGCTCGAGCTGCCGGAGAGTGGGGCGCTGCGGCTTGATGATCTTGCGGTAGGAGATGATCTCCTGCTTCACGCGGTGGATGTCGGTGACGAGGTCCCGCGCGCTCTGCCTGTCGTTGCCGCCGATCTCCTCGTCGATCTCCTCGAGCTTGAGGCCGATCTTGTCGAGGATCGGGAAGCAGTAGTCGTACAGGTCGTCGAGGATCTCGTAGAGCAGGCGTCCCGAGCCGCCCGACAAAAGCTGGCTGCGCATCGTCTCGCTGTCGTAGGCGCGGCGGACGAGGAAGTCGACCGGGCGCAGCTCGATGTTCGGGATCGTGACGATGTAGTCCGGGCCGATGAAGACGTCGAGCTCGCCGGCCGTCAGGCGGCTCGCCGACGCGTCGTACACCGGGAAGTGGAGCACCGTGAAGAGGTACCGCCCCGCCGCGCCCTCCTCGTCGCCCGCGTAGACGTCGATCTTCGGGCGCTGGCGCCGCGAGAGGACGTCCTCGACGTCGAGGTCGTGCCAGCCGAAACGCTCGGCGAGCAGCTTCGTCTCGTCGGTCGTCGGAGCGACGACGTGGACCCAGGTGATCCCGTCGCTCTGAAGCTCAGTGATGCGCGGGCGCGTGTCCGCGACGGAACCACCAGGCACAGCGCGGCGCGAACGGATGCGCGGCAGGCTGGGCATTGGTACTGAGGGGGTCCGTGGTCGCTGGCATAGCCCGCGAATGTTAGCCGGTAGGAGTGGGAGCGACCAGTGGCGCGGCCTCCGCGACCGGTGTGCGCCGCACGGCCTCCGGCAAACGGCGCTCGAGCGCGAGCGCCGCGCCTGCGAAGACGAGGTTCGCGCCTGCGGCGAGCGGCCACAGGATCAGCGGGCGGTGCTGGAGGAGGAAGCCTCCGGCGGCAGGCCCGACGATCCAGCCGATCTGCCACGAGATGCTCGACGCGGCGAGGTAACGGCCGACGAGGCGCGGCGGCGCGAGATCGACGCTCAGCGGCGCGTGGATCGCGCCGTGCAGGCACTCGCCGACCGCGAACACGAGCATCGCGGCGGCGAGGACCACGAACGCCGCGGTCGCAGTCGCCCACCGCCCGGCCGCTCCGACGGCAAGGAGCGACGTCGCCCAGAGGATCCCCATGAGCGCGAGGCCGCGCATCCGGCTCCGTCCCTCCGCGAGCTTCACGACGGGGAGCTGAAAGAAGACGATCGCTATCGAGTCGACCGCGAAGACGATGCCGACCTCCCGCTCGTTGATGTGCGCGACGTTCTTGCCGAACGCGGGGAGGATCTCGACCGCGAGCGAGATCCCAGCGGTCATGAACGCCGCGTTGAGCAGCGTGAAGCGCGTGAAGACGCGGTCCTGCAGCACCGCGCGCCAGCTTCCGCCCGCGCGCTCGGAGTGCAGCTCCGGCGCGCGCACGCGCATGAGCACGGCGAAGTACGCGAGGAACGTCGCGCAGTCGATGGCGAAAAGCACCGTGAAGCTGCCGGGGCTGCGGACGGACGCGATCGACCCGGCCGCGACACCGCCGAGCGCGACGCCGACGTTCATCGCGAGCCGCTGCAACGCATACGCGGGAGCGCGCCTCGCGGCCGGCGTGAGTCCGGCGAGCATCGCCGACTGCGACGGCCAGAACGAGCCGCTCCCGATCCCCCAGAGCGTGTAGATGAGGAACGCGTCGAGCGCCGTGCGGATGAGCGGCATGAGCCCGAACGCCACGGTCATGACGACGAGCGCGCCGAGGAGAACGCGCTTCGGCCCGAGCCGGTCGGAAAGCCTCCCGCCGAGGAACCCGCTCGCGAGGGCCGCCACCGACTGCACCGCCGCCGCGGTTCCCGCGAGACCGAACGGGATGCCGCGGACGTCGTGAAGGTAGATCAGAAGGAACGGCAGCGCGACGCCGTTCCCGAACGCGTTGACGAGCGCGCCCGCCTCGAGGACGTAGACGTCCCGCGGCAGCCGTGGCGCGAGTGAGCCGAAATACGCCCTGAACGTAGGCATCGCTCGGCAGAGAATGCCGCGTCGTGCGCGGCGCGAAGCCGCTACCCCTCTAGCTCACGCGCCGTTCTTGCCACCTCGATGGTGTGGTGTCGTCCGATGCGCCCGGCAGGAATCAGACACCCCTGCTAATCGGCGATTTTCAACTCCGAGGGGTGAACAGAGGGGTGGACCGCTCGCTCACCGACGAGCAGCGCGGCGTAATCGAGCTCGGTCTCGTCGGCCAGGACGTGCGTGTACGTGTCGGCCGTGACGCTGAGGTTCCGCTGGCCGACGTGCTCGCCGATCCGCGCCCACGGGACGCCGGCGAGATGGAGGAGCGAGACGCGCCGGTGCCGGAGGTCGTGAGGCGAGAACGCTGGCACCGCGGCCGCGATGCAGGCGCGCGCGATCGCCGTCCGGAAGCGATCGCCGCCGAACCCCTGGAACACCGGCCGCGCCGGCGAGCGGTCGTCGCGCGGAACGAGCTCGAGCACGGCCGCGAAGATCGCGGGGTGGACGGTGACCCACCGGGCCTTCCGCGTCTTCGAGACGGTCGCTGAAACGCGCCACCGGCCGCGCGGCTCGTCGACGTCGCCCCACGTGAGACCGGCGAGCTCGCCGAGCCGCATCCCGGTCGCGTCGAGCACGAGGAGCGGCAACCGGTACCGGGTCGGGAGTAGCTCGAAGACCGCGAGCACGTGGGCGGCGGTCGGCGGCTTGATCTCCTCAACGGCTTCGCGGGGAAGCTTCACGCGATCGTCGTCGGCCGGGTTCGGATCGACCTCAGCGAAGCGGAGCACCATCTTCAGCGCGTCGACGGTCTTGGAGATCGTCTCCCGCTTCGAGCCGGTGGCGTGCATCTTCGCGACAAGCGCTTGAACGTCCGTCCACGCGATCGCGTCGACGGGTCGATCGCCGAAGCTCTGCAGCGCGTGGCCGAGCTGCGACCTGTAGCCGCGGCGAGTCTGTTCGGCGACGTCGACGCGACTCTCGAGCCAGCGCATCGCGACGTCGCGCAGCTGCGGAGCCGGCGCCGGCGCGACGAAAGCGAGCTCGGGCACGCGCATCGCGGCGAGTTCGCCGTCGACCCACCGCTTCCGAGCGATCGCCTCAGCCTTCGTCTTGAATGACCCGGCGTAACGGCCGGTCCGCGTCTCGCGGCCGCCGAGAACAAACCGCACGCGGTAACGCGCCTCGCCATCCTTCGTAGAGCGCCGCTCGATCCAGGAACTAGGCATCCCCGTGAGCCCCGAGCCTCGCGTCGACGGTGGCCTGGAACTCGTCGTAGACGGCGTCGGCGTACTCGTCGGTCAGGCGTGCTCCGAGTAGCTGCTCGGTGATCCAGCCGCCTAGCCGATCTTCGATGTCGCCGAGATCTCGCACGAGCCCGCCGAGGCGTCGCTGTACGACGGCAAAACGGACGAGCCTGTCGTAGGGGACTACCGCGGACACGTCGCCTCCTCGGTCGTCGACGTGACGAGTCGTAGCACTGGCCGCGGCAGCGGATCGTCCCCGGCAAGCATTTGAAGGGCACGCTGATGGTGGACGAGGCCCGATCTGACGGTCGCTATATCCGCGTCTTCCCTGCCGAGCTCCGCGAGGGCGAGCTCGGTGCCGCGGGCGAGCGTCCTGAGGATCTCGCGCTGTTCGTCGAGATAGGTGAGCACGTTCATGGACGGCCTCCTCAACGCGCGAAGCTCCGACGCCGGGAATTGCGCTCCCGACGCCGGAGCACGCGCAGCGTACAAAGGTGAGGGTCCGAAGAGCGGCGCAATCGCTCCATGCCGACGACCTTCCCACATCGGCCGGTCGGATATCAAGTCGGCCGTACCGCCGTCGCGCGATACCTGGGAACCTCGATGAGCACCCGGTTCTCATGCGCCGGCCTCTTCTCTTCACGGCCGCGGTAGGTGTGCTCCGCGATCCAGGCCTCGAAATCGGCGACGCGCACGAGCGGCCGCGCATAGCCCGGCAGCTTGACGCAGCAGGCTCGGAGAACCGCGTCGATCGCGCGGCGTTCGAGGCCGAGCGCTTCTAAGTCCTTCCTCGTCAGGAACGCCTGCGGCGTCGTGAGCTTCTGCTCGAGTGTCACGCCGCGCGTGCCTCTTTCGCGCGCTCGCGCCGGGCCGGTTCTTCGCCGCACTGAGGGCAACAGTCGACAGTCCGGAGCCGGCCGCCGCGAGGACCGATGAGCGTGAGCCGGAAGCGCGTCGGCGTCGAGCAGTAGGTGCAGGGCCGGGGATCTCCGTCGCGTGCGCGCATCTATGCCGCCCTCCCGTTCGCTTGCGAGCAGTCGATCGAGTGAAGCCCGCCACCGATCTCGCATTCCGGGCACACGGTCGGCCCCGTTGGAGCCGGTCTCTCTCGGAGCCGCCGGCTGACGGTCGCGTGTTCTTCGTCGACGATCCGCACGAACAGGCCTAGCAGACTCCGTGCGTCGCTCCTCTTCAGCGTCTTGTCGACGAGGAACCGGAAGGCCTCCGGATCGAGAGAGAACGCTTTGAGGCACCGAACGCGGCCCGGGCCGGTGAGGAAGTCTCTCGCTCTGCGCTCGAGCTCGGCGATCGCTTCTTCGAACTCCGGTAGCGCAGCCTGCATGCTTGCCACACCTTCAGGAAGATCTTCTATACCCATGCCGGCATGCTTGTCCGGCCGCGGGCGCGGGCGCAACCATTTACGGGACAGGTCCGGCGTCCCGCAATTCCCTGACGTAGGGCTCCATCCGCCGAAGGTTCTAGCGTCCGGTGAGTGCCGAAGGTGAAGCTCACGTGTGCGCGCGCGGGGTGCCACCGCACGTTCGAGCGGTGGCCGGCGAACGTACGCGGGAGGGCGGTCTACTGCTCGAAGGCGTGCGTCGACGTGGCGCGCCGCGGGGCTGCACGACCGGGCGTCGTTCCGAACGGCAAGGTCGAGCGCACCTGCGCTGAGTGTGGCTCGACGTTCTTCGCGTGGCCTGCGCAGCTTCGGCAGCCGGGCGGAGGCCGTTATTGCTCGCGTCAGTGCTCAGGGAAGGCGCGCCGGCGTTTCCCAGAGGTAAAGCCGCGCTCGTGCGCCCGGGTCGGGTGCGACGTGATCTTCACGCCCCGCCGGCGCGAGTCGGCGCTCGGCCGTGGTCGCTTCTGCTCGAGCAGGTGCTACCACGCTGCGCAGCGTGTGCATCCGGTGCCCGGTCCGCGCGAGTGCGCACGAAAGGGCTGCACGCGGCAGTTCACTCCTTCCGCGGCAAAGGCGGCAGCAGGAGGCGGTCGGTTTTGCTCTCAGAGCTGCTGGGTTCAGCAGATGTGGCGTACCGGGACCGTCTCCCACGCGATGCTGTCGACGGGTCGAGCTCGCTCCGTCTGGAAAGGCCGGTGGGGCAGTGCGGCGGCCGCGGCGGACCCGCGGAGCGCCAAGCGTGGCCCGAAGGCTCGGTACACGGAAGAACAGGCAGAGAAAGTGCGCGAGAAACACAGCCGCAACCCCAAACTCGGCCTGCGCACACTCGCCGCGATCGTCAACACGGAGTTTCCAGACGAAAGGCCCCTAACTAAGAATCAGGTCGCTCGCATTCTTGCGGCTTAGGGGAATTGCGGGACACTTGTTGCTCTTTTTGCACCGTGCTAGTGCTGACGCCTGACCGGGCTCAGCGGCCGTACGGACGGATGCGGCGTTGGAACGTCTGGTAGCGGCGTTTGTAGCTGTGGATCTCGCGGGCGTCCCAGATGGGTCCGCACGCGAGTTCGGCGATCGGCTTGGGGAACTCTGGACGGCCGGCGTCGGCATAGAGGCTCCATGGGCTGTAGCGGCGGCGGTCGGCGATCGCCTGTTTTGTGATGCCGAGGATCTTCGCGACCTCGGCGGTGCCGAGCAGTTGCAGCTTCGTCGACGGGGGCATTCTCTACGTCCTCTCTCGTGATCCGAACGGCGTCATACGGGAAAAGTGTCCAGATTGCGTGCATCCCCAGGCGCGGGGCGGGTGCGCGAAAGTCACTGAAGGCCCGCCCCCCTTTGGCCGTCCAGGCGGCCGTGGCAGTGGGCGCACGCGCTCGTGAGATCGTCGAGGGTCGCGGCGTCGTGGTCGCCGGCGAGCTCGGGCGAGAGGTGGACGCTCGTCGCTGCACCCGTACAACCGCCGTCGACTTGAAGCTGGCAGGTGTGATCGTCGCGCTCGAGCGCGAGCTTCCGGAGCCGACGCCACGCGGCGGTGTTGCGGCCGTGGAGGGATTGTCGGCGGTGTCGTCTGCTGTCCCTCGCGGCGAGCTGCGCGCAGCGATGCCGTTGTCCGGGCATCACGATTCGCTTGCAGCCGCTGCAGAGGCGGCCGACGCTCACAACGGAACCCTCGACCTGAGGTTGAGACTTTCGTGTATCGCTGAGAACTGGTCGAGGTCGTGGCCGCCTTCGCGGTTGAGGTTGAACTCGATGAGCTCCGGCGGTACGCCGTGCCCACGCCAGCGCAAGATGGACGCGTAGACCTTGGGTCCGAGTCGTTCCGGGTACTTCGTGCCGAGGATGCGATGTGCGCCGAACGCGAACGAGAACGCGTCGGGCAAGGTGAGCTCCTCCTGTGACGCGTAGAACTCGTCGAAGAACGGGACGGCGTCTTTTGCGTCGACGCCGTAAGGCACGCCGAATGTCAGTTGCCCTGGCGGTCCGGTGCGCTCCATCCAGTCATCGCAGCCGACGCGGGGCGACCACTGCATCACGTGCGTCTCGCCGTACTCGTCGAAGCCGACGAGTTGGATCGCGAACTGGTCGAAGATGGAAGCGCGCCAGGCGCGGAGGGGGAACAGGGTGTCCCTGAGAACGTAGGCCGTGCCGCGGAGACGAGCGTCGTCGGCGAGTAGCTCACCGACGACCTCTCGGGCGGTCGCTTGGACGGCCGCGAGGGTGTCGCCGGCGCGCAGGCGAGGTTCGAGCCGTTGAAAGAAGTCGTCTCCGATCGATGGGCAGCCGCCGACTCCGGCGATCGCGTGGTCTGAGACCGCGCGGACCTTGCGGCGGATGTTGGACGTGGGGACTGGGGCGATCTCAGTGCCGTCCGGCTGGAGGTAGAAGACCATCGCGTCGTTGGTCATGAGCGCGTATTCGTGCGCCCGGCCCATGCCCACGATCATGGTCATGCCGGCACCGGCCTAGCAATCGCCGGGGTGGCCGGAGGCGTTGCTCGCGGCGCCGGAAGCGGGATTAGGTTCGTTCCGACGGCGGTGAGCGCGCCCGCCGGCCCAAACCGGAACCCGACGAGGCCTGCGCCGAACAGCGACTCGAGGAAGCCCGTGGCTCCCTTGTCTCCCTGCGCCCTGATGAGCATGTCGACGCCGAGCGTGAGCGCCGCCATCTTCTTTAGCCCCTGCAGGTTGCCGAGGAGCCTGCCCGAGAGGCTTGACGCGCCCGCGAGGCCGGCGCCGGCGGTTGCTCCGGCTGCTGCCTCGGCGCCGATGAGCCGTTGGAGCGGGCTGACCCACCCGGCGACGGCCGACGCGAACTTGAGGCCGATGATCGTCTCGAGGACGGTCTTCCAGCCGCCGAGCAGGCGAACGATCGGCTCGGCGGCGTGGAGGAACGTCTCGCCGGCGTCGTAGGCGTCCTCGAGGGCGCCTACGAGCTCGTGGACGACGGTCTCGACGTCGTGAACGATGCGCTTCTGGTTCGCGCCTTTCGAGATCCAGTCGTCGACGGTCGTCAGGTACTGGTCGACGATCGGGAGGAGGTCTCCGCCGATGGTCGTCTCGATGTAGTCGAGCTCGGCTCCGAACTGCTGCATATGCCCGAGGGGCGTGTCGGCCACCGCGGCGTTCATCTTCCGGATCTTGGGCGGCAGCTCGTCGTAGAGCGTCTTGCCCTTCTCCTGCGCGAGCGTGAGGCCGTCGTGGGCCGCCTTCGCCGCCCACTCGGCCTTGGTGAGGTCGGGCAGGACGAGGCCGTACTGTTTCGCGACGCGCGTGTTGCCCTCCTGGAGGAGGATGAGGCCCTTCGTCGCGGTGGCGAGATCCTGCTTGCTCGTGCGGGCGAGGTTTTCCGCGACGGCGACCTCGCCGAGCGCCTTGCGGGTCGCGCCGAACGCCGTGACGAGCTCGATCTCTGCTTGGCGTGTCTCGTTGTCCTTGAAGCCCTTGGCCCGGCCGAGCTTCTCGTAGCGCTCGAGGATCGGCAGCAGCTTGCCGACTTCGGCGTGGGCATTCCTGATCGCCTGGTTGCGCTGACCGATCGAGGTCTGCGCTTCGAGGACGGCGTCGAGGGACGCCTTCAGCCCGACGAAGCCGAGGTAGCCGGCCCCGAAGAACGCGGCCTGTTTCGCAAACCCGCGCACGCCGGCACTCGCGCGACCCCATGCCGCCTCGGTCTCGGCGGCGGCCGCGATGTTCTCGGCCGCGTAGCCCTGGTTCAGCCGGGCAAGCTGACCATTCGCTTCCGCAGCTCTCCGCGCCGCGATGATCTCTTCGTCGGAGCCCTTGACCGCTGCAGCCGCGGTCGCCTCAAAGGCGGCCGCGAGCTTCCTAAGGTCTTCCCGGGAACGTGCCCCCGCCCGAACCTGCGCCTCGGCGGCGGCGTTCGCGTCGCCGCCGAACTGCGCGAGCGTCTTCGACGCGCGGCCGAGGGCGGCCTCGAGCTGGTAGCTGTCGCCGAGGACGCGTACCTCGATGTTCCGGCTCGGCGCCATCTCAGAACACCGGGGCGGCGCAGCCGGTTCCGACGAGCTTCCCGATCGAGGCCGGCTGGCGGCCGCCGAGGAGCGCGACGTAGGCGTAGGCGCGGAAGCGGACGCTGAGTGTTCCGGACAGCACTTCGGTGAGGACGTCGAAACGGACGTCGCTGGTGAGCAGGGTCGTCTCGTCGAGCGCGAGGAAGAGCGCGGCGTCCTCGGTGCCCGCTCCGAGGTTCGTGGGGACTCCGGCGCTTTCGAGCACCTGCGCAGGCCAGCGGAACGGGATGCCGATCTTCGTGTCGACCCATGAGCGCCGGCGGGGTGCGAGCACGATCGTGTCGATAGGCCCGCCGTAGGCCGTGGCCGTCGACGCGTAGCAGGCTCCGACGTAGGCGAGGAACTCCGCCGGCGTCGGTGTGCCGTCGGTGTAGGTCGTCGTCGTGATGCCGGCGATGTTGAGGAGGCCGAGCAGGTGGGCGACGTTGCCGGCCTGTACCCCGTCGCCGTTGAGCACCTCTTGCTCGAGCATTGCGCCCCAGGCGTTGCCGAGGTCCTGCGCGATCGCCTTGTCGACGATGTCGCCGGGCGATTGCTCGAGGTCTTGGAGAGCGCCGTCGACGTAGCCGGTGATCGTGGCGACGCCGGTCTTGTATGCGCCGGAGACGGGATCGGTGTTCGAGCCGGCCTGGTTCTCGGTCTGGTAGCCGACGGTCGCGCCCGACGTGAACCGCGGGATCCGCACCGTGATGTCCTTCGGCAGCTCTTCCGTGGGCAGGCGACTCGCGAGCGTGGCCTTCGTACGCGCCGGGACGCTGAACAGCCCGCCGACATATCCCTGGCCAAGGCTGCCCTCGTCGCTGAGAAAGTCCCACCCGACCGCAGAGACGGCGCGCTTCTCGGCCTCGGCCAAACGGTTACTTGCCTCGTCCAGGGTGCCGTGGATCGGGTGGGCGCCGCCGCGGTCGCGAAGCTTCCCCTCGAAGCGCTGGCCGGCGTTCTTGAGCGCGTCGGCCGCGCTCAGCGCCTCTCCGACGACGGCAAGGTCACGGAAGAACGAGTACGGCTTGCCGGGTCCGTAAGGGCCAGCGTCGCGCGGGCGCGCGTGCCGGCGAATCGCGTCGAGCGCGGCCGAGCTGCGGACGTCGAC
>JAWVDC010000010.1:0-2637 GCA_033857715.1 Gaiellaceae bacterium
GGTCGTCGATCAGCGGGAAGTAGAGCACCGTCTTCACCGCCGGATCGCACGCGGCGATCTCGGCCAGCTCGACGTGGCTCACGGCCTGCTGCGCCTCGCTGATCGGCACGACGTTCTCGAGCGTTCCGTCGTACGCGGCCTCGTGACCGGTGACGATCGTCTGCTGGCCGGCCTCGTCCATGTTGATCGGCAGCGCCTGTGGTGCGAGGAAGAGCGCCGCTGCGCCGCCGAACTGGTCTGCGACCGTCGGCTGCCCGGTGCCGTTGAACGCATCCCAGAGCGCCTGCTTGATGCGGTCGAGGTTCGCCGCGCCGGCCTGCGGCCAGGGGAACCGCTTCGAGAACGAGTCCGTGTCCTGGACCGGCGGGTACGGATGGAAGTCGAACTCGTCGAAGATCGGCGTCGTCCGCCCCGACGCACGGTACGCGTCACCCATGTACTTGATGAACCAGACCGGCGAGTGGCTCGGGTTCGACGCCGCCGACGCATTGTCGTTTCCGCGCGAGGAGATCGCAGGCCCCCACACGATCGAGTCCGGGCGCACCGTCTTCAGCGCGTCGTACGACTGCGCGAGCGTGTGCTCGTAGTCGGTGGCGGCCGCATCGCGCCCGCTGACGTATTGGGGCTGCCAGAACCGGTTGACGTTCGGCTCGTTTCCGACGATGAAGTCGTGGACGTCCGGGAACGCCTGGCCGACGAGGCGGACGAACGTTGCGAACTGTGCCTGCGCGGCGGCCTTCGCGCCGATCGCGCTCGGCTTGGCGGGATAGATCGCGAGAATCGGCCGGACGTCGTTCAATCGGGCGCAATCGATCGCGAGCGCCAGCTCGGCCTGAAACGGGATGACGGTGGGCGCTGCTGCGTCCCACTGGACCGTCATGCGGAGATCCTGATAGCCGACGTCCGCCGCCGAGCTCCACCAGATGTCGCCGCAGGGATGGAACTTCGGCCAGTCGTCGGCCACGCCGTAGCGGATCGGGCCGGCGCCGGCCGTGCCGACGACCATCGATGCCGCCGCCACTGCGACGAATGCCGCAAAACCTCTCTTCACCATCGCCCTCTCACGCTCGACCTGGTCACCGCCATCTTCGCGCGCTCCGAAAACCGCCGGGAGTGCCGCTCGTCCTATTCGCGCGGCGTGGGCGGCCTAGCTGGCCAGAGATTCGAGGGCGTCCACCAGCTTCCCTGCCCCGAACCGGACCGGATCGTCGGCCGGAAGCCCCGTCTCGGCCTCGGTTTCCTCTACCGCGCGGCGAGCCGACGCCTCATCCAGATCGCGCGTGTTGAGGGCGATCGCGCGCACCTGCGCCGGTCGCGCCAGGAGGCTGATGCGGGCATGGAGGTCGGCCAGCTGGGCGAGCGGCGGGATCGGGAAGCGCTCGTCTCCCTCCACGAACCGCTCACCCGCCTTGTGGCAGAGCACGTAGGCGTGCGGCGCCGAGCCGTGAATCAGGCCCAGCGTCACTCCCGAGTAGTACGGATGGAGGATCGACCCCTGGCCCTCGACCAGGAGCAGCTCTCCTCCGCGCTCGGCGCCCTCGACCACGAGTTGCTCCGCCGCACCGGCGATGAAGTCGGAGACGACCGCGTCGACGGAGATCCCCCAACCTGCGATCGCGATCCCCGTCTGTCCGGTCGGGACGAACTCGCTCTTGACGCCGCGCCGGCGGAGCTCGCGATCGAGCTCGAGCGAGACGGTCATCTTCCCGATCGCGCAGTCCGAGCCGACGGTGAGCACCGTCGTCGCGCCGTGCGAGAGGTTCGCGCCCGTCGGCACGTTCAGGCCCGCCGGCGGCTTGCGCAGATCGCGCAGCGCCACGCCGTGCTCACGCGCCAGGTCGGTCAGCTCCGGGTCGTCGGAGATGAACACGTGCAACCCGCACTCGCGAACGAGCCCGCCGCGGATCGCCTCCTTGAGGAGCTCGCGCCACCTCGGCGGGAAGCGCCCACCGGTCGTCGCGACGCCGACGAGGGCGGTCGTCGGCCCGTACTGACGCGCCTCTTCCACGCTGCCGACGACGGGGAAGCCGTCCTGCGTGTCGCCCTGCGCGCGCTCCGTGTCGAGGATCGCGACGACGTCCTCCGGTCGATATCGGATCACGCCCCGCGCCGTCTTGCCGTGGTGCGGGTCGGCGGAGAACCCCTCCGCAAGGATCAGGAGCCTACGCTGCTTGGACGCCAAGTCCCGGCCGTTCGGATGGCCGCTGCACCCCGCCCGAGAACTCGACCCCGGGCCACGGGTCTTCGGCGAGCAACAGGTTGCCGTCGAGGTCGACGTGGTCCATGAGACTCGCGATCTGCGTGCCGGCAGCGATCCCGAGGCCGGACTCGACCATGCAGCCGAGCATCACGCCGAGCCCGAGCGCGCGGGCAGCATGCGCCATGCGCACTCCTTCGCGAATGCCGCCCGACTTCGCGAGCTTGATGTTGATGCCGTGTGCGCGCTCGGCGCACGCGGCGACGTCGGGGAGCGTGTGACAGTCCTCGTCGACGTAGATCGGGACCGGCGAGCGCTCTTTCAGGGTGCGGCCGCCCTCGGAGCCGGCCGCGAGCGGCTGCTCGCAGTACTCGACGTCCAACTGCGGGATCACGTCGAGCGCCTCGTCGAGCGTCCACGCCTCGTTCGCGTCGCACATC
>JAWVDC010000011.1:0-6169 GCA_033857715.1 Gaiellaceae bacterium
CGGGCCGTCCCTCGGGCCAGGCGATGCGGCCGTCCTCGAGCACGAGCGCGGCGCCCGTCGCCTCGACCGCGTCCATCGTCGTCTTGACGATCGCCTCGAGGGACTCCTCGAGGTACAGCGACTCGGAGACCGCCTCGGAGATCTTCGCGAGCGCCTCGAGCTCGGCGACGCGGCGCTGCGCGTCGGTGTAGAGCTTCGCGTGGACGATCGACTGCGCGACCTGGCTCGCGATCGCCTCGAGCAGCTCGACTTCGTCGGGGCGGTACTCGCGTGGCTCGCGGGTGCGGACGTTGAGCGCGCCCGCGAGCTGGTCGCGCGCCAGGATGGGGACGGCGAGGATCGACTCGTACTCCGACTCGGGCAGGTTCGGGAACTCCTTCCAGCGCGGGTCGAGATGCGCCTCGGCCGCGATCGCAACGGGCTGGCGCTCGGCCGCCGCCGTGCCGGTGATTCCCTCGCCGACGCGCAGCCGCGGGCGGCGCGTCATCTCGTCGAGCGGCGTGCCGCGCGTCGCGCGGAGGACGAGCTCGCCCGCCGCCTCGTCGTAGAGATAGACGAAGCACGCGTCGGCCTCGAGCGCGGCGGCCACCTTGTCCGCGACGAGGTGAAGAACCTCCTCGAGATCGAGCGTCGAGTTGACGGCGGCGCTCGTCTCCGTCAGCAGCCGCAGATGCCGTTCGCTCGCGTCCACCGTCGTATCGTAGGAGCCGCGTCCGTGACGAACCTGCTCCTCTTCTTCCACCTGCTCGGCGCGCTCTGCTTCTTCGCCGGAGGGGCGGTGGTCGGCGTGCTCCAGCTGGCGGCGACGCGGCAGGAGCGGCCGAGCCAAGTCCATGCATTCCTCCGCCTTGCTCCATTCGGCGCGGCGCTTGTCGGCGCAGGCGCGCTGCTCACGCTCGGCTTCGGGATCGCCCTCGCGGAGCACGAAGGCCTCGGCCTTTCGCCGGCGTGGATCCAGGCCGCGCTCGGGCTCTGGGTCGCCGCGATGGTGCTCGGCGCGTACGGCGGGAGGACGGCGCGGCGCGCCCGCCATCTCGCGCAGAAGCTCACTGCGGAAGGCGACGAGCCGAGCCAGGAACTACGCGCGCTCGTCTCGGCGAGAGGGCCGCTCTGGGCGAGCTACGCGAGCTTCGCCCTCCTGCTCGTGATCGTCGTTTTGATGGTCTGGCAGCCCGGTGCCCGGGAGCCGGCTTCCGCCGTCGCCATTCCGAAGACCTTGCAGCAGCAGATCCTGCGCTCCTACCCTCAGTTCGCATACGCGCCCACGCGTCTACCGGCTGGTGTCGAGTACTCCTGGTACAGGAAGGCTGCAGCCTCTCTCCATTTCAACTTCATAGGTCAGCGTGGGCAGGACAGCCTGTCCTTCGAGGTAGGCACAGGTGACGATGCGGCTTGCACGTTGCCGCCAAGTGGCGGACCGAGGCGGGGCGTGGTCACCGTCAACGGTTATCGAGTCGGATGGGCGCGTTATTCGGGCTTCACCACTGCCTGGCGATGCTTAACGCATGGAAACGGCAAGGTCATTCTCTTGGCGCAGGTCGAGGGGGCGGCGAGTGGGCTAGATCCTGACGATCTCGTGAGAGTCGTAGCCTCCGCCGAGCCGATTCGCTAGCCGGGCACGACGAAGAAGAGCCCCGCGATCCCGATTGCGAATACGACTAGGGCGATGATCGAGTCCGGGCCGAGTCGCGCGCGGCAGCGCTCCGGTCGGGTGATCACCCCGAATCCGTAGATGCCCGTCAGCGCGATGCCGAGCGCCGCGAGCCATGCGTTCTGCGTGCCGGCGCGCTCGAGCACCGGCTGTCCCGCGACGAGGTCGGCGAGGAGGAAAAGGCAGACCTGGAAGGCGTTGCCGCCGAGGATGTCGCCCATCGCGAGCGCGTGGTCGCCGAGCGCGACCGCGGCGACGCCGGACGAGATCTCCGGTAGTGCGCTCGCCGCGGCGAGCACGGTCGCGCCGAAGACGACGCCGTTCACGCCGACGCGGTTCGCGAGCTCGTTGCCGCTCTCCTCGAGGAGGACGCCGGCGCCGAGCGTCACCGCCGACGCGAAGCCGAACAAGCCCGCCACCCGCGCGGTGCTCCAGCTCGCGAACGGGTGCGGCTGCTCGGGGTGGGCGCGCTCGCGGCGGTGGCGGCCCGGGCGGCTGCCGGGCATCTCTACGTGCCAGCGCGGGTTCTTCGCGGCGCGGTTGATCACGAAGATGCCGACGGCCCAGATGACCACGACGAGGATCGAAACCGGGTTGACCCTGCCTCCGATCGCAGTGGACGGCTTGAGGAGCGAGCCCATCTCCACCCCGGAGACGAGGATGATCACGAGGAGCCCCTCGAGCACCGGCGTCAACCGCCCGACGAGGTACGTAAGCGGCCGCGACGGCCCGACGGCGTAGTCACAGACGAGCAAAACCATCGTCTGGATCGCGATGCCGCCGATGAGGTTCCCCGCGGCGAGCTCGAGGTTGCCCTGCGCCGCAGCCGAGACCGTGATCGCGACCTCGGGCAGGCTCCCGGCGAGCGAGAGGAAGATGAGCCCGCCGATGTCCTGGCCCAGACCGAGCCGCGCGTCGAGCGCGTCGGTCGTCTTCGAGAGCATCGTCCCGGCGGCCCACGTCGCACCGGCGCCGCCGAGGAAGATCAGGAGAAGAAGCGCGGAGGAAAGTCCGCCCACGCTGCACAGCCTGCGCGCGGCGGCGGACGGAACGGGTCAGCGAGTCAGTTCGCGACCTCAGGGGCCGAGGTCGTCGATCACCTTCGCGTGATAGTTCTTCGTGATGTTCGGCACGATGACCGAGATGACAGCGTCACCGACCGCTAGATGCTGCGTCGATGTCGCAAACCTGCCGTCGAAGTAGATCGGCGTGGTGGTTGGAATGTTGACGATGACCCTCTGCCCGAGCAAGGACTGGTCTGCCGTCGTGGTGGACAAGATTTGGAGCTTGATGACCCCCGGCGAGGGGCGCGCGAGGATCGTGGCGATCACATAGTTGCCCGTCGCTCTCCCGGGAACGGGAGCAACGGTCTGCTGGGGGAGGGTCAGCGGGGCGCGAGCGCCTTGGCTGAAGTCGAAGTCGTTCGCGAGGTCGCCGAGGGTCGAAACGGTCTCACGCACGTGGGTTCGAGGGTCGGGGCGCCCATCGGTGCGGTCGATCCGCTGTCCACCGAGGAAGTCGTCCTCGATGAACTTGAGATACGCATCGAAGCTCAGCGTCTGATGGTCGACGTACCCCTTCTTCGCGTAGGGGCTGATCACGAGCCCCGGCACGCGCAGTCCGTAGCCGTTCACGTCGATGCTCGGTGGCCGGACATGGTCGTAGAAGCCGCCCCAGTCGTCCCAGGCGAGGAAGATCGCGGTCGAGTCCCATTCGGGCCCGTTCATGACCGTGTTGATCAATCCCGTCACGTAGTTCTCGCCGACGCCGACACTCGCAGGCGCATGCTCACTCACCGCATTCGTGGGCGTCACCCACGAGACAGCCGGGAGTGTGCCGTTCCGGGCGGCGTCGTAGAAGTTGGCGATCGGCTGGATGTTGCCCAGCTGGCCGTCTTGGTGGACGGTCGTGAAGAGCGGGAGCGGATTCCAGATGCCGGGAGTCTTCGGGTTCTGAGGCAGGGCGGGGCAGGTTGCCTCGTCGTCTGCGCAGTCGGGCTGTGTGCCCGGGAAGACGTAGTAGCCCCACGACACACCTGCCTTGTAGAGCAGATACGTCAGGTCAGTCCACGCGTAGTTCTGACCGGTTGATGCCGGTGTCTCATCGTCGTTGACGCAGCTCTTCGGGTCGCCGTTGACCGCGCACTCGGCTGACCAGCCGGAAACCATGTAGAGGTGCGAGGGCAGGCTCCATGACAGATCCGACTGGAACATCCGATCCTGGAGCACGTAGTTCTGCGCGTATTTCCAATAGTTCGGGATCTCGGCAGCGGTGTGGTAGCCCATCACGTCGGGGCGGATCCCCGAGGCGCAGTTCGGGTTGACCGCGTTCGCGCACGTCCCACCCTGCGCGCCCTCGGCGGAAGCCAAGAAGCCGTCCATCGCGCCGCTGTTGATGTCGGCGAGGCCCGCAGGCTTTCCGTGGGGGCCGCCGCCGTCGACGAGGCCGGTGGCGTGGTAGGGCACGACGCAACCCCCGTTGGCCGGGTCCGGAACGCATGGCACCGTGCCGGGGTGACCGGCCAGCCCGGGAATCCCCGCAGCGCCCGGATACGTCCCGAAGTAGGAGTCGAACGAGCGGTTCTCCTGCATGATCACGATGACGTGCTGGACCTTGTGGATCCCGATCAACGTCTCGGCGGCACGACCAGACCCGCTTCCCGCCGCGCCGAACACACCGGCCGCAATGAAGGCAGGAAGCGCAAACGCTCGAAATCTCCGCAGGGCCGCAGTCACGCTCGCGCATCGTGCCAGAGAAAGAATGAGTCGGGGCCTAGCCGCCACCTCGGCAAACGCAACTAGGGCCCCGGCAGAGCGACGTCTGCCGGGGCCCTAGGAACACTCCGCCGATCAGGCCTAGAGAACGGCCAGGTACTTCTTCATCTCCCACTCGGTGAGCTGGACGCGGTACTCGTCCCACTCCTTGCGCTTCAGCTCGACGTAGCGGTCGAAGATATGCGGGCCGAGCGCCTTCTTCATGAGCTCCGACTGCGCGAGCTCGTTCGTCGCCTCGCCGAGCGTCTCGGGCAGGGAGACGATCCCGCGCTCGCGCCGCTGCTCCGACGTGAGGTGGTAGAGGTTCGTCTCCATCGGATCCGGCAGCTCGTAGCCCTTCTCGATCCCCTCGAGGCCCGCATGAAGCAGCGCCGCGAACGTGAGGTACGGGTTGCAGGCCGGATCGGGACAGCGGATCTCGGCGCGGGTCGCCTGCTCGGAGCCCGGCTTGTACAGCGGGATCCGCACCAAAGCGGAGCGGTTCCGCTGCGACCAGGCGAGGTAGACGGGCGCCTCGTAGCCGGGCACGAGCCGCTTGTAGGAGTTGACCCACTGCGCGAACACCGCCGACATCTCGCGCGCGTGGCGCAGCTGGCCGGCGATGAACGCCTTCGCCGTGTCGGAGAGGTGCCACTTGTCGTCCGCGTCGAAGAACGTGTTGTTCCCGTCGTTGAAGAGCGACATGTGCACGTGCATGCCCGAGCCGTTCTCCCCGAACAGCGGCTTCGGCATGAACGTCGCGTGGTAGCCGTGCTGCTTCGCGACCTCCTTCACGACGAGCCGGTACGTGAGCATGTAGTCGGCCATGTCGAGCGCGTTCGTGTAGCGGATGTCGATCTCGTGCTGCGACGGGCCCACCTCGTGGTGGTGGTACTCGACCGGGATGCCCATCGACTCGAGCGCGCGGATCGTGTCGCGGCGCACGCCGGTCGCCGCGTCCATCGTCGTCTGCGCGAAGTAGCCGCCCTCGTCGAGCGTCTCCGTCCCCTTGTCGTCCTTGAAGAGGAAGTACTCCGCCTCGGGGCCGACGTTGAACGTGTCGAAGCCCATCGACTCCATCCGGTCGAGCGCGCGCCGGAGGACGTAGCGCGGGTCGCCCGCGTACGCCTCGCCGTCGGGCGTGACGACGTCGCAGATCATCCGGCCGGTCTTGCCGTCGGGCAGGACCTGGAACGTCTCGGGATCGGGAATCGCGACCATGTCCGACTCCTCGATCGCGTTGAAGCCCGTGATGGACGAGCCGTCGAATCCCATGCCGTCGTCGAGCGCGCCTTCGACCTCGCTCACGCTGATGGAGAAGCTCTTGAGATGCCCCTCGAGGTCTGTGAACCACAGGAGCATGTCGTCGAGCTTGCGGGACTCGATCTCCCCGAGCACCTCCTTGCGCTTCGCCGGATCCGATGTCGCCCGGTTCTTGCTCTCCACGTATGCCATCCCTTCCTCCTCGTATTTGAGTCCAGAAATGCAAAAAGCCCCGGCGGCCACTGCATCAGTGGCTACCGAGGCTGCGTCGCCTCAAAACCTGCGGGGAGTTTACACCGCCGCCGGACGGAAGCCGTAAGGGTCCTGCAAAGAACGGGGAAACGGCTCGCGAACGGCGAACCTTGGGTCGATACTGGTCGTGTTCCGCCGGCTTCTCCCTCCTCTCGCTCTGCTTGCCGTCGTCGCCTTGACGGTGCCGGCTACGCATGCCGCAGGCCAGGCCGACCCGCCGTACGTCGCGCCCGCCGGCTCGGGCGCGCTG
>JAWVDC010000012.1:0-2977 GCA_033857715.1 Gaiellaceae bacterium
CGCTCCACCTCCCGGTGGCGCTCTCGGACCTCGCGGCCGTCGCGGTCGGCAACCGGCTCCTCCTCGCCGGAGGCCGCTCGCCGGCCGCGTCCGTCGACTCGATCCTCACGCTCGGCCCACGCGCACGGCCCACGACCCGCCACGCCGCCGCGGTTCCGCCACTCCTCTCGCGCAGCAACGTCTACGCCGCGGACGGCCGCGGGATGCTGAGCCCTGTCGTAGCGCACGCGCTCCCTTACGTGTACGTCCCGAACAGCCTCAGCGACACGGTCGACGTGATCGACCAGCGCACCTTCAAGATCGTCCGCCACTTCGCGGTCGGTGCGCTCCCGCAGCACGTTACCCCTGCATGGGATCTGCGCACGCTCTACGTGCTGAACGACCAGGGGAACAGCGTCACGCCGATCGACCCGCTGACGGGGAAGCCGGGCGCCGAGATCCCGGTCGACGACCCGTACAACATGTACTTCACCCCGGACGGGCGCTACGCGATCGTCGTCGCAGAACGCCTCCAACGGCTCGACTTCCGCGACGCACACACCATGACGCTCGTCCACTCGGTCCCCGTCGGCTGCCCCGGGGTCGACCACATGGACTTCTCCGCGGACGGCAGCTACGCGATCGCGAGCTGCGAGTTCTCCGGCGAGCTGCTGAAGCTCGACGTCGCGGGCCAGCGGGTGCTCGCGAAGCTGACCCTTCCGGACGGCGGAGGAGGCATGCCGCAGGACGTGAAGCTCTCGCCCGACGGGAAGGTGTTCTACGTCGCCGACCAGCACGCGAACGGGCTCTGGAAGGTCGATGGCGATACGTTCAAGGTGATCGGCTTCGTCCACACGGGCGCCGGAGTGCATGGGCTCTACCCCAGCCGCGACGCGCGCTTCCTGTACGCCACCAACCGGGGCGAGGGCTCGATCTCGGTGCTGAGCTTCCGCACCCGCAAGGTCGTCGCGACGTGGCGGATTCCCGGCGGCGGGAGCCCCGACATGGGCGGCGTCTCGGCCGACGGGAATGTGCTCTGGCTCTCCGGGCGCTACAGCGGCGTCGTCTACGCGCTCTCGACGCGGAACGGGAAGCTGCTCGCCCGCATCCGGGTCGGGAGCGGCCCGCACGGGCTCTGCGTCTGGCCGCAGCCGGGGCGCTATTCGCTCGGCCACACCGGCCTGCTGCGCTAGCGTCGGCGCATGCTCCGTCCCTGGCGCGACGTCCGTTCCCGGCTGCTCATCATCGTCGTCGTCGCGCTCGCCCTCGCGCTCGGCGTCGCGACGATCGGCTTCAACGCGCTGTTCGACCGTGCGACGAGCGGCGATGCGAACTCCCTGCTGCGTGCGCGAGCCGAGTCGGAGGTGGCCCTCATCGGCGTGCGGGCGGGGAGGCTCGCAATTACCGAAGGCCGCGACGACGCGCTCGCGGACAGCCAGGTCTGGATCTTCTCCGCCGACGGCACCGCCGTCGAGGCGCCCCGCGCGCGGGCGGCGACGAACCGCGTCGCACGGTCGCTCAGCGGGTCGTCTACGCGCTTTGCGGATGTCCCGTCGACGGACGTGAGGCTGTACGCGGTCCCGATCATCCGCGGCGGGCGACGGCTCGGCACGCTCGTGACGGGCGTCTCGCTCGCGCCCTACGAGCAGACGAAGCGTTCGGCCCTCGTCAGCTCGATCGCGCTTGCGCTCGTCCTCCTCGCCACGGTCGCTGCGGCCGTCTTCCTCCTGCTCAAGGCCGCGTTCGGGCCGATCACGCGGATGACGACGCAGGCGGCCAGCTGGAGCGAGCACGACCTCGACCGGCGCTTCGCCGCCGGGCACCCGCACGACGAGGTGACACGGCTCGCCGCGATGCTGGACTCCCTCCTCGACCGGATCGCCGCGAGCCTGCGACACGAGCGGCGCTTCTCCGCCGAGGTGTCGCACGAGCTGCGGACGCCGCTCGCGCGGGCCGTCACCGCCGCCGAGCTCGCGCTGCGCCGCGACCGGACCCCCGCCGAGTACCGGGAGGCGCTCGCCTCGGTGCTGGAGAACATCCAGCAGGTCGCGCGAATCGTCGACGCGCTCGTCGCGTCCGCCCGCCAGGAGGCGGGCGCCCAGGGGATCGCCGAGGCAGGCGCCGTCCTCGCAAGCGCGGTGGCGGCATGCGAGACGCTCGCCGCCGAGCGCGGCGTCACGATCGACATCGTTGCCGGCCCCGACTCGCTCGTCGGCCTGGACGGCGATCTCGCCGAGCGGATCGTCCAGCCGGTGCTCGAGAACGCCTGCCGCTACGCCGCGCAGGCGGTCAGCGTCGAGGCGGAGCACGAAGGCCGGCACTGCGTCCTGAGGGTACGCGACGACGGTCCCGGGGTCGCCGCGGAGGAGCGAGAGCGGATCTTCGAGCCTGGCGTCCGAGGCGCTGCGGGGCTGGCCGCCGGGCCTGGCGCCGGCCTCGGCCTCGCCCTCGCGCGTCGTCTCGCCCGCGCAGCGTCCGGCGACATCGAGGTGCTCGACGCCGGACGCGGGGCGGCGTTCGCGATCCGGCTCCCGGCTGCGTAGCGCCGTTCAGGATCCGTTCAGACGCAGCAACCAATACTGAGGCGATGGCGGCCACCCTCGATGCGCGCCCTCCCGCGCCCGGCATGCCACGCGATCTCAGGCGGACGATGCTGAACAAGGTCCCGGAGGTCACCCTCTACTTCTGGATCATCAAGATCCTCGCGACGACAGTCGGCGAGACCGCGGCGGATTACCTCAACGACACGCTCGGCTTCGGCCTCACCAACACGACCTGGGTCATGGGCGCGGCGCTCGTCGTCGTCCTCGTCGCGCAGTTTCGCCTGCGCCAGTACGTCCCCGGGGTCTACTGGCTCGCGGTCGTCCTGATCAGCATCGTCGGGACGCTGATCACCGACAACCTGACCGACCGCTTCGGCGTGTCGCTCGTGATCACGACGATCGGCTTCGGCATCGCGCTCGCTCTCACGTTCGGCGCGTGGTACTGGAGTGAGCGG
>JAWVDC010000013.1:0-41781 GCA_033857715.1 Gaiellaceae bacterium
CTGGCACCGGACATGGCTCGTTGAGCCGCGGCCGGTTGGGGCAGTAAATCGGGCTAGAGACTTGCCCAGACTTCGAGCTTCGAGCGGACTCGCGAGATGACCTCGTCCGTGAATTCGCTCGTTCCCATGTGACCGCCGAGGTCGGCGGTGCGCGTTCCCGAGGCAACCGCCTCGAGGCACGCTTCGCGGATCGCGCGGCCTGCCTGTTGCGCTTGGTCGTTTCCGTGGGAGAGAAGTGCCGCGCCGGCGAGGATCATCGCCATCGGGTTCGCGACGTTCTTGCCGTGGAGGGACGGCGCCGTGCCGTGGGCCGCCTCCGCCATGATCGCGTCGGGCGCGAAGTCGTCCCCGAACGCGACGAGTAGCGACTCCGAGCCCGCGATCGAGCCGAAGAGCGGCAGCACCAGGTCGGAAAGAATGTCGCCGTCGCGGTTCAACGCCGGGATGACGAGCGGGTCGCCCGCGGAGGACAGCAGCAGCGCGAACGTCGCGTCGATGAGCTGCGGCTCGTACGGGACGTCGGGATGCCGTGCCGCAGCCTCGTCCATCTCCTCCTTGAGCATCCCCTCGTACGTCGGACTGACCGTGTACTTCGGCCCCCCGAAGACCTTCGCGCCGGTGCGCTCGGCCTGGAGGAACGCGAACTCGGCGACGGCGTGGCAGATGCGGCGCTCGATCCGCTCCGTGCGGAACGCGACCTCGTCGTCGCCCTCGCCCTCGCGCCACTCCTTCGCGCCGTACGCGTCCCCGACGGCCATGCGCACGATCGAGATCGGCGCGTGGACGCCGCCGAGCGGCGCGACTCCGGGGATGCGCCGGCCGGTGCGGACGATGACCTTTCCGCCGATCTCCTCGCGGAGAATGCGGTTCGGCGAGCCGACGTCGTCGCGGCCTTCCGGCGTGACCGTGGCCGCCTTCAGGCCGAGGCCGCGCTCTCGGATCGCCGTGGCCGCCTCGTGGACGACGCCGTTCTTCGTCGCGCGCCGGTTCTCGAGCGAGAGGTCGAAGCGCGGGAGGTCGATCTCGAGCCCCGTCACCTCCGGCGCGAGCACGCGAAGGCTCTCCTCGAGGAGCTCCTGTCCCGTTTCGTCGCCCTCGAGAACGGCGATTGTCAGTTCCTCGCGCAACGCGGGCCACTCTAGTGCCGTTCTGACGGGACATGCCAACGAGAACCGGACGCCGAGGAGCCTTCCGTTATCGCGACGCGCGGGGGCGCGAGATTCGTGACGCGGCGACGCTTGCGCGGATCGAGGCGCTCGTCATTCCGCCGGCGTGGAAGAACGTCTGGATCTCGCCGCGGGCGAACGCGAAGCTCCAGGCGACCGGCGTCGACGCGGCCGGGCGGAAGCAGTACCTCTACCACCCGGCGTTCCGCGCGGCGCAGGAAGAGGAGAAGTACGGCAAGCTGATCCGCTTCGGCGAGCGGTTGCCGTCGCTGCGGGCGGCGATGGCCGAGCATCTCGACCGCGACGAACTCGACCGCGAGCGCGTCTCGGCGGTCGCGCTGCGGCTCATCGCGCTCGGCTGGTTCCGCGTCGGCTCAGAGCGGTACGCCGTTGACGGGACGTACGGCGTCACGACGCTTCTGCGCCGCCACGTGCAGGTGCGCGGCAGCCGCGTGCAGCTTGCGTTCCGCGCCAAGGCCGGAGTCCCGGTCAAGACGGAGCTCGTCGACCCGGAGCTTGCCGCGGCGATACGCGGGCTCCTCGCCGTGCGGCCCGGCGCGCGCGTCTTCAAGTACCGCGTCGACGGCGAGCTCTACAACCTCACGAGCAAGCGGCTCAACGACTACGTGAAGGTCTACCTCGGGGAGGAGTTCTCGGCGAAGGACTTCCGGACGTGGGGCGGGACGATGCTCGCCGCGATCCATTTCGCCGAGCGCGCAGCGCGCGACGGTGTTCCCGAGTCGGAAGCGGCGCAGAAGCGAGAAGTCGCTGCCGTCATGCGCCTCGTGTCGCAAAAGCTCGGAAATACTCCCGCGGTATGCCGCGCCTCGTACGTTGCGCCCGCGGTCGTCGAGCAGTATCTCGAAGGGCGAACCATCGAAGACTTCCGTCCCCGGCATTTGCGTGTGGTGAAAGCGCGTGATCTCGAGCTCTCCCGCGAGGAAGCGGCAGTGTTGAGCTTGCTCCGTTCGTGGCGGATTCGGCGGGCCCGAAAGGCCGCTTGAGTTATCGGTACATTTCCCCGGCGATTTTCACTACGAAGGAGGAACCTGTGGCCCGTAAGACCATTCTCGTGTGCGACAAGTGCGGCAAGGAAGTCGATGAGGACAAGGGCGCCGTCCTTCGCGTCACCTACGCCGACGCCCGCCGGACATCGAAGCAGGCCGACCTGTGCGAGGGATGCGCCGGCGGCATGCCGGGCCGCGCCGTTGCCCGCCGCGGCCGCCGGCCGAAAGCCGCGTAACCGCCTGGAGCGCCGACGACTATCGCGCTAGCGTAGGCGGGTGCCGCTCCGTTTGATCGCGGGGCCCGCCAACGCGGGCAAAGTCGAGCTTCTCCTCGACCGGTACCTCGCCGCCCTCGATGCGGGCCAGGAGCCGGTTCTCGTCGTTCCGAACAGCGGGGACGTCGATCGCGTCGAGCGACAGCTGCTCGCTCGTGCGGGCGCTCTGCTCGGCGGCTCGATCGTCACCTTCGACGGCCTCTTCGACCGGATCGCTGCCGGCGGTGTCGAGGGACGGCCGCTGGGCCGCGCGGAACGCTCGCTGCTCGTGCGGCGCGTGATCGCCGGCGCCGAGCTCGGCGGCTTCAGCGAGTCGGCGGCGCGAGGCGGCTTTGCGGAGTCGCTTCTGCAGGCGTTCGACGAGCTCGAGGCCGGGCTGCTCGAGCCGGACGCGGTCGCCGGCGAGCTCGGCTCGCTCTGGGCCGCGTACCGCGCCGAGCTGCAGGCACTCGGCCGCTCGAACCGCGGCATGCGGCGCCGCGCCGCCGTCGAGCGGCTCCGCTCAGACCTCGCAGCGTGGACGGGCGCACCGGTCTTCGCGTACGGCTTCGAGGACCTGACCGGCGCCGAGTGGGCGCTCCTCGAGGCGCTCTCAGCGCGCACCGACGTCACCGTGTCGTTGCCGTACGAGCCCGGGCGCGCCGCGTTTCTTTCCCTCCAGCGCACCGCGGAAGACTTGGCGCGCCTCGCGGCCGGTGCGAGCGAGGAGCTCGAGCCGCGCTACAGCGCGATCGCTCCGCCGGCGCTCGCGCACCTCGAGCGCAAGCTCTTCGAAGACGAGCCCGGCACCGGCCCGAAGATCGAAACCGCGATCCGCTTCTTCGAGGGCGCCGGCGGCCGTGGCACGCTCGAGCTCGTCGGCGAGGAGCTCCTCGAGCTCGTCCGCGCCGGCACTGCGCCCGACCAGATCGGCATCGTCGTTCCGAGCGTCGACCGTGTCCGCGGGCTGCTCGACACAGTGCTCGGACAGTTCGGCATCCCGTACTCCGTCGACGGCGAGGTGCGGATCACACAGACGCCGCTCGGCCAGGCACTCGCCGCGCTGCTCCGCTTCGCGTGGGCGAGCGGGACGCGCAACGATCTCTTCACCTACCTCCGCTCGCCGTTCTCCGGCCTCGAGCGCCGCTCGGTCGATTTCGTCGAGGGACGCCTGCGCGGGCGCGCGGTGCAAAACCACGAGCGCGTCGTGGAGGAGTCCGAGCGCCTTCGCGGCGCGCCCCTCCCGGCGCTCGACGAGCTGCGCGCGGCCGAGGATCCGGTCGCGGCGGTGCGCGAGCAGGTCACGCGAATGCTCCGGAGCGCGCACGGCGTCGACCACCCGCCGGCCGACGACGCGAGCCGTCTCGACCTGCGCGGGTTCGACGCGATCGTCCGGCTCCTCCGTGAGCTCGACGGATGGAAGACGCTTGCAGGCGGGCTCAGCCGAGAAGACGTCCTCGCGGCCATCGAGCGTCACACGCTGCGCCCGCAGCGCGGCGACGAGGCTGGGCGCGTCGCCGTCGTCGATCTCCTTCGTGCCCGCACGAGGCGCTTCGAGGCGACGTTCGTGCTCGGGCTCGAGGAGGGGAGCCTGCCGCGGCGCGGCGGCGGCTCGCCGTTCCTCGACGACGACACGCGCCGCGAGCTCGGCGCGAGGCTCGAGCGTCCCGACTCGGTCTCGCGTGACCGCTATCTCTTCTACACGGCGTGCACGCGCTCGTCGCGGCGGCTCTATCTCGTGCGGGAGGCGGCGGACGACGACGGCAGCCCGCGCGAGGCGAGCCCGTTCTGGCACGACGTGCAGTCGCTCTTCGATCCGGAGGATGTGCGGCGGGCGACGACGCGTCGGCCGCTCTCGGCGCTCACCTCTCCCGTGGACGAGGCGCCGACCGACCGCGAGCGCCTGCGCGGGCTCGCGGAACTCGCCGCGCGAGACGCCGGCACCGCGAACGCGCTCGCGCGCGCGAACGGCTGGGACAGGCGCCTCGACCGCGCGCGGAACGCCTTCAAGCGGCCGACGCGGATCACGAATCCGCTCATCCTCGAGCAACTCGGGTCGCGCAGCACGTTCGGCGTCACGGAGCTCGAGCGGTTCGCCGACTGCTCCGCCGCATGGTTCTTCGAGCGTTTCCTCTCGCCCAAGACGATCGACGCGGAGCCCGACGCGATGCAGCGCGGCTCGGTCGCGCACACCGCGCTCCATCGCTTCTTCGCGCGGATCCCCGCCGAGCTCGGCATCGAGAAGCTCGGCCCGGAGAACGTCGACGACGCGAAGCGGCTGATGCGCGTGTGCCTCGACGAATCGCTCGCGGGCGTGCGCATGGATCTCACCGACATGCAGTCGCGCGAGCTCGACCAGACGCTGTGGCGCGATCTCGAGGCGTTCGTCGAGGACGAGTGCGAATCGGAGCTCGCGCTCGTGCCCCGGCGCTTCGAGGTGGCCTTCGGAAGCGAGCGCGCCGCGCCGGAGCTGCAGCGTGGTCTCGAGCTCTCGCCGGGCTTGACTCTCTCCGGGAAGATCGACCGCATCGACGTCGATCCGTACGGCGCGCGCGGGATCGTGCAGGACTACAAGTCCGGCAAGCACGCGCATTCGGCGCGCGAGATCGAGCGCGAGCTGCGCCTGCAGGTGCCGCTGTACATGCTCGTCCTCCGCGACCTCGTCGGCCTCGAGCCGCTCGGCGGGCTGTACCGGCCGCTCGCCGGGACGCGGAAGGCGCGCGGGCTCGTTCGCGCCGCGGAGGCGGAGACGCTGCCCGGGTACTCGAAGAACGACTACCTCGACGAGGAGGACTTCTGGGGCGTCGTTGAGTCGGCGCGCGCGACGGCGTCGGCGGTCGCGGGGCGGATTCGCGAGGGCGACGTCAGCCACGACCCGCGCGACGGCGAGTGCCCGGCGTGGTGCGATCTGTGGCCGATGTGCAGGGTGGAGCGGGCGTGAGGCGGGAGCTGAACGAGCAGCAACGCGCGGCGGTTGAGGCTTCCGGCGAGGTGTTCGTCTCCGCCGGCGCAGGGACGGGCAAGACGGCGGTGCTCGTCGAGCGCGTCATCCGCGCGGTGCTCGACCGCGGCCTCGACGTCGACTCGATCCTCGTCATCACGTACACGCGCCGGGCCGCGGCAGAGCTGCGGACGCGGATTCGCGCGGCGCTCGCCGAGCGCGGGCGGCACGACCTCGCGCGCGAGCTCGACGGCGCGTGGATCTCGACGATCCACGGATTCTGCGCGCGCCTCCTGCGGGCGTACCCGCTTGCCGCCGGCCTCGACCCGCGATTCCGCGACCTCGACGACGCGCAGGGGGCCGTCCTTCGCTCCGAGTCGTTCAGCGCCGCGCTCGGTGAGTTCCTCTCGAGCGACGACCCCCAGCGGCTCGAGTTGCTCGCGACGTATGGAAGCGCCGGGCTGCGGCGGATGCTGACCACCGTGTACGAGACGCTGCGAGCAGCCGGGCGCGATCTCGACCTCGCCGTCGCGCCGCGCCCCGAGCTCGCCGAGCGTGTCGAGGAGCTTCGCGAGTGCGCGCGGTTGCTCGCCGCCGATCCGGAGGCGACCGAGCTGCAGTGCCGTGCCGCGACCGAGCTTCTCGCGCTCCTCGACCGGGACATGCGCCCGGATCGGCTCATGTCGCTAAGCGGCTTCAAGGCGCGCGGCGACCGGGCGGCGGGGTACGGCGAAGCCCTCGCGGCGGTCGAGCAGGCGGCGCTCGACGAGGCGGCGGCCCGCGACCGCGCACTACTCCAGGAGCTGCTCGACGCGTTCGCGGCGAAGTACTCCGAGGCAAAGGCCCGCGAGTCGGCGCTCGACTTCGAGGATCTCCAGCTCGAGGCGCGCAACCTCCTCCGCTCGCATCCCGAGATCCGCGAGCGCGAGCAGCTGCGCTTCCGCGAGATCCTCGTCGACGAGTTCCAGGACACGAACGCGCTGCAGACGGAGATCGTCGAGCTCCTCCGCGTCGCAAAGGGCGGCGGCGGCAGAGCCCCCGCCGCCCAGCGGGAAGACCCCGGCGCCGAAGGCGCCGGTTGGCCGGAGACGGAGCTCTTCTTCGTCGGCGACGAGTTCCAGTCGATCTACAGCTTCCGGCACGCCGACGTGGCGGTCTTCCGTGAGCGGCGGGCGGCGGCGAAGACGCTCCTCTCGCTCACGAACAACTACCGCTCGCGGCCGGAGGTGCTCGCCGCGGTCAACCACCTTTTCGGCTCGCACTTCGGCAGCGAGTTCCAGGAACTGACCGCGTCGCTCGAGTTCCCCGACCCCGTCTTCGGTCATCCCGTCGAGCTCCTCGTCACCGACAAGGAGAGCTACAAGGGATCGCCCGAGCACTGGCGGCGTGGCGAGGCGGGTGCGGTCGCGCGGCGGGTGCGCGAGCTCGTCGACGCGGGCACGGCGACACCCGGGGAGATCGTCCTCCTGTTCGCGGCGGGAACGGATGCGGAGTGGTACGAGCAGGAACTGCGCCGCGAGGGGCTCCCGACCTATCGCGCCACGGGGAAGGGCTACTTCGGCCAGCAGCAGGTGGTCGACATGCTCCTGTACCTGCGGCTCCTGCAGAACCGCTACGACGACGAGGCGCTCCTGGCCGTGCTTGCGTCGCCATTCGTCGGCGTCTCGAACGACGCGCTCGCGCTGATCCGGCGGGTCGCGTCGAAGCGGCCACTGTTCGGTGGGATCGAGCACACGCTGCCGCCGGGACTCGCGGAGCGAGACGAGCGGCTCCTGCGCGCGTTCAGGCAGCGCTACGACCGGCTCGTCGCCGCGATGCCTCGGCTCTCGCTCGAGCGCCTCTGCGAGCAGCTCGTGTCCGAGCACGACTACGACCTCGCGGTGCTCGCGCACTGGGACGGGCGGCGGCGCTACGCGAACATGCGCAAGCTCGCGCGGCTCGCGCGCTCGTACGAGGAGCTGCGCGGACCCGACGTCGAGGGCTTCGTCCGTTTCGTCGCCGAGCAGGAGGCGGTCGGCGCGCACCAACTCGAGGCGGTCGCAGAGGAGGAGGGAGCCGACGCCGTCCGTCTCCTGACGATCCACGCCGCGAAAGGCCTCGAGTTCAAGGTCGTAATCGTCGCCGACGCCGGGCGTGACCGTGTCGCCGCGTCACCGGACGAGATCCTCGCGCTGCCGGACGGCCGCTTCGGCTTCCGCGTCGCCGACCCTGCCACGCAGAAGCGCCGCCCGGCCTTCGACTACGAGGCGGTGAAGAAGGAGCGCGAGGAGGCCGCGCAGGCGGAACGGCTACGCCTCTACTACGTCGCGATGACCCGCGCACGCGAGCGGCTGATCGTCTCCGGCTCCGTCGATTTCGGGAAGGCGAGCGAGGTGCCGACGCCGATCGCGTGGGTGCTCGAGCGGCTCGAGGCCGACGAGGAGCTTGCCGCCGCCGGGGACACGCCGATCGAGCTCGCGCGCGGCGACGCGCGGCTCCTCGTGCGGGTCGACCGCTATCGCGAGGAAGCGGTCGCGGCGGAGGAGCCGACGGCGGAACCCGGACAGCTCGCGCTCTTCGCGTCGCTCGACGACGTCGGCCCGGCAGTGAAGCCTGCGCCGCTCCTGCCAGAGCTCCCTGCCATCGCGGCGCCGCCGCTCCTCCGCGTCCGCCGCCTCTCGTTCACGGCGCTCTCGATGTTCGAGCAGTGCGGATACAAGTACTGGGCGCGCTACGCGTGCGGCCTTCCCGAGCAGGAGGTGCAGCGCGGGGAGGGCGGGTTGTCCGGAGTCGAGGTCGGGAGCGCTGTCCACGAGCTGCTCGAGCACATCGACCTCGCGTCGCCGGTCGTGCCCGAGATCGAGGACGAGCGGGTGCGCGCGCACGTCACCGCATACGTCGACTCGCCGCTCGCGCGCCGGCTCGGATCACTGCCGGGCGTGACGAAGGAGCGTCACTTCACCTTCGAGCACGACGGCGTCCTCGTCCACGGCTTCCTCGATGTCCTGCAACTGGACGGGAAGACGGCGCTCGTCGTCGACTACAAGACGAACTGGATCGGCGAGTCGTCGCCCGAGGAGATCGTCGAGGCCGACTACCGCCTGCAGCGGCTCGTATACGCGCTCGCGTGTTTTCGCGCCGGGGCGGAGGAGGTCGAGGTCGTGTACCAGTTCCTCGAGCGCCCGAGCGAGCCCGTCGAGGCGCGGTTCACGCTCGCAGACGTGCCCGACCTCGAAACGGAGCTCTCCGCGGCGATCGCGCGGATCCAGGCCGGCGAGTTCCGGCCGACGCCGAGTGAGTTCGCGTGTGCCGGGTGCCCGGCTCTCGACCTCGTGTGCGCGGGTCCTCGTTTGCGCCAGCCTCCCAACGCGCTCGTTGCCTCGTAGCTTCGTCAAGGAGGCGCGGAAACGCGTCGGCCCGAAGCGGGAGCGGATCCGCCCGATCGTCGAGCGGCTCGCGGTCGAGCACGACGACGCGACGATTGCGCTGACGTTCCGGAACCCGCTCGAACTGCTCATCTCCGTGATGCTCTCGGCACAGACGACCGACGTGAACGTCAACCGCGTGACCGAGAAGCTCTTCGTCAAGTACCGGCGTCCCGAGGACTACCTCGCCGTGCCGCAGGAGGAGCTCGAACTGGACGTCTTCGCGACGGGCTTCTACCGGCAGAAGACAAAGTCGATCCGCGGCGCGATGGCCGTGCTCCTCGAGGAGTTCGACGGCGAGGTGCCGAGCCGGATGGACGAGCTGCTGCGGCTGCCCGGCGTCGCGCGCAAGACGGCGAACGTCGTCGCCGCCGAGCTCGGGGAGGCGCAAGGCGTCGTCGTCGACACGCATGTCCGCCGGCTCTCGCAGCGGCTCGGCCTGACGAAGCAGGAGGACCCGGTCAAGATCGAGCGCGACCTCATCCGGCTCGTGCCGCGCGAGGACTGGGGGCGATTCCCGCACCTCATGATCTGGCACGGCCGCCGCGTCTGCGACGCGCGGAGGCCGCGCTGCGAGGATTGCGTCCTCGTGGATCTGTGCCCGTCGAGCCGTGTCTGACCCGCGCTACGCCCGGAGCTTCGACTCCGTCGCCGAGCAGTACGAGCGTGCGCGGCCGGAGTACGCCGACGAGGCCGTGGACTGGCTCGTCGAGCGGCTCGGGCTCGGGCCGGGCGCGCGCGTCCTCGACCTCGCGGCGGGCACCGGGAAGCTCACGCGCCAGCTCGTGCGTCGCGGCCTCGACGTCGTCGCAGTCGAGCCGGGCGACGAGATGCGCTCCGTGCTCAGGCGTGTGCTTCACGAGGTCGAGGCGCTGGCCGGCACCGCGGAAGCGATCCCGCTCCCGGACGCGTCAGTCGACGCGATCACCGTCGGGCAAGCGTTCCACTGGTTCGAGCAGGAGGCGGCGCTCGCCGAGATGGCGCGCGTCCTCCGCCCGGGCGGCGGGGTCGCGCTTCTCTGGAACCGCTGGGACGAGAAGGATCCGCTGCTCTCGCATGTCGACGCGCTGCTCCGCGAGATCCGGCCCGCCGCAGCGCGCGACGACGACGACGTTCCGTTCGAGTACGAGCACCGGGCGTTTCGCCAGCTCCGCCCGATGACGGTCGACGCGGTGATCGAATGGGCCGGCTCGACGAGCGGTTGGGTCAACGCCTCACGCGAGAAGCAGCGGGAGCTCGAAGCCGAGATCCGCCGGCTCGGCGAGAGTCATGCAGGAGAGGTGTCGATCGTCACTGACGTCGACGTGCTCGCTCAGTTGAGCGAGGGATCCTCGGGCATCCGCGCGACGAGCTCGTAGATCCCGCCTTTGCGGCGGAGGACGTCGCGCCAGAGCTCGTCCGGCTCCGCGGTGAAGGCGTCGTCGGCGAGCGCGGGCTCGAGAATCCAGTCCTCGTTCGCGAGCTCCTCCTCGAGCTGTCCCGCGCCCCAGCCCGCGTAGCCGGCGAACACGCGGCGACGGGTCGTGGCGGGGACGATCTCCTCCGGGTCGTCGAGCGACGGGAAGCCGAGCGACTCGAAGAGCGGCACGGCGGCGTCGTCCGGGTCGAGGAACTCTCCGAGCACGAGCACGGCGTCCGGCTGCACCGGGCCGCCCATCCAGACCTGCTCGTCCTCCTCGACGACCGCCTCGAGATCGGGCACGGCTGCGGCTACCTCCACGAGGGACGGGCGGTTGAGCACGAGCCCCGCCGCGCCCTCCTCGCTGTGCTCGGTGACGAGGACGACCGTGCGCCGGAAGTTCGGATCGATCAGCGCCGGCGACGCGACGAGGAGGTGTCCGCGGAGCGAGTCCACGGGCGGATTGTGCCTACAGAGTGCGGGCGAGCAGGATGCCGGCGTACAGCGCGAGCAGCCCTGCCGCGAGGCTTCCGAACGCGTTCGCGAACGCGATCGCGACATGTCCCGTCGACGTCGAGCGGTAGATCTGGAGGATGTACGTCGAGAAGGTCGTGAACGCGCCGAGGAAGCCGACCGTCGCGGCGGCTTGCAGCCAGTGCGGCACGCCCAACCGGTGCGCGAACAGCCCCACGAGCGCGCCGAGCGCGAACGAGCCGCTGACGTTGACTACGAACGTTCCCCACGGGAACGCGTCGCCCCAATGGCGGTTGACGAAGCTCTCGAGCAGATGCCGGGACGCAGCACCGGCCGCGCCGAACGCTGCGATGACGAGGGTCGTCCGCATCTAGGTCTGGGAGGGCGTTAGCGCCACGAGAAGCCCGCCGTCGTCGTCGAGCGCGGGGAAGAAGTCCCCGACTACGCGCTTGACCACGCCGCCGCGGGTGCGCAGCTCGAGCTGCTCGTTGAGCCGGCGCACGCCCCACTCGAGCGTGAGCTTGACCGGGTTCCTCTCCTCCTCGAAGCCCTGCAATCCGAAGGCGGTGATGACGTCGGCGCCCATGACGTCCTGCTCGCTCCAGCCGCTCATCTCGAAGACGCCGCGGCCGAGTGCGAGGATCCGGCCCGCCTGGTCGCACGTGACGAAACCGGTGGTCGGCGCGGGGTAGTAGTCGTCCATCAGCTCGAACAGGAAGCCGAAGCCGCAACGGTGGCACGCGACCGCCTCGTTGTAGAGACCCTCGAAGCCGTCGCTGTCGATCGAGCGTTCCTTGCAGTTGGGGCAGATGAAGTGCGGCATCGGAGCCAGATTATCGGCGCCTAGAACCACTTCTTCCAGCGGAACCACGCCAGCTGGAGCAGGGTCGAGCCGACGATCAGTCCCCAGCTGAAGAGATAGCCGTAGTGCCAGTTGAGCTCGGGCATGACCTTGAAGTTCTGGCCGTAGAGGCCGACGATGAAGGTGGGGACGAGGAGGAGCGCGGCGATGACGGTCAGTCGCTTCATCACCTCGTTCTGGTCGTTCGCGATCTTCGCCTGGCTGTAGTCGCGGACGCCGGCGAGCAGGTCGCGAGCGAGGTCGAGGCCGTCGGTGGCGCGGAGGAACTTGTCGTACGCGGCGTTGAACGCGACCTCGACGTCGCGCGTGAAGACCTCGGGGCCTTTCTCCACCTCGACGGTGTTGTCGATCACGCGACGGACGGAGTCGCGCATGGGGGTGAGGGTGCGGCGGATGTGGAGGAGGTCGTGCCGGAGAGCGCCGATCCGTTGGCGCGTCGCCCCGGCCGGCTGGGACTCCACGAGATCCTCGAGCTCGTCGATCTCCTCGTCGAGGTCGTCCACGAGCGTGAGGTACCGCTCCGCGATCTCGTCGATGAGGCGGTACGCCATCATCCCGGCGGAGTCGTCCGGCTTGACGCTCTTCTTCACGAGGTCGACGTCGCAGGCGGGCCGCTTGCCCGCCTCCGGGGTCTTGCGCACAGTGAGGAGCGTGTCACGCGTGAGGACGATGTCGATCTCCTGGTAGTAGACGGTGTCCTCGTCGCGCTGCGCGACGGCGACGAGTAAGACGCCAAAGATGTAGTCGCCGTGGCCCTGGAGGGTCGGGCGCGGCTCGTCCTCATGCTCGGGCGGCGCGAGCAGCTGCTCGAGCGCGGTGGCCTCGAGCTCCTTCGGAGCCTTGGCGCGCAGCTCGTCGGCGCTCGGGTCGAGCAGGTCGATCCACGACGCGGCCATCGCGGGCGGATTCGCCGCGGGCCGGGCTAGACCTGCGTCGCCTCGACGAACGCGTCCGCTTCGGCGAGGAAGCGCTCGGCGTCGAGCGCGCCCATACAGCCGCTGCCCGCCGCCGTGACCGCCTGGCGGTAGATGTGGTCCTGGACGTCGCCGACCGCGAAGACGCCGGGGATGTTCGTCTCGGTCGTCCCGGGCTTCGTGACGAGATAGCCGTTCTCGTCGTGGTCGAGCTGGTCGACGAAGAGCGCAGTATTTGGGTCGTGGCCGATCGCGACGAAGAGCGCGCCCGCCTCGACCTCCTCCGTCTCGCCGGTCTCGGTGTTGCGGAGACGCAGGCCGCTGATCGAGGTGTCGCCGAGGACTTCCTCGACCTCGAAAGGCGTCTTGAACTCGATCTTCTCGTGCGCGCGGGCGCGGTCGACCATGATCGGCGATGCGCGGAACTCGTCGCGCCGGTGGACGAGCGTGACCTTGTAGCCGAAGCGCGTGAGGAAAAGCGCCTCCTCGAAGGCGGAGTCGCCGCCGCCGACGACGAAGATGTGCTTGTCACGGAAGAACGCGCCGTCGCAGGTCGCGCACGCCGAGACGCCGCGGCCCTTGAGCCGCTCCTCCGACTCGAGACCGAGCCAGCGGGCACTCGCGCCGGTCGCGACGATGACCGACCGGGCACGGTACTCGTCGTCCTCGACCCAGATGCGGAAGGGGCGCTGCGAGAAGTCGACCTTCGTGACGTTGTCGGTGACGAACTCCGTCTCGAAGCGCTCGGCCTGGCGACGGAAGTCGGCCATCATCTCCGGCCCCATGATCCCGTCGGCGTAGCCGGGGTAGTTCTCGACGTCGCTCGTGATCATCAGCTGGCCGCCCCAGTTGAAGCCCTCGATCACGAGTGGCTTGAGGTTCGCGCGCGCTGCGTACAGCGCTGCGGTGTACCCCGCAGGGCCCCCGCCGATGATGATCAGATCCCGTTCCTCGTTCATCCGTTCCTCTCGGGTAAGTGTCCCTGTATTAAACGATGCGACCCGGCTGGACGTTCCCGCGCTTGAAATCCGGCTTGCCGGATACAGGCTAGGCGTGTCCGGTTCGATCACGTGGGAGCAGCTGCGGGAGCTTGCCGCATTCAGGTCTCGGCGCGGGTCCGCGGTCAGCCTGTACATCGGCCTCGATCCGAGCGACGTGCCGACCCCGGGCGATCTGTCAGCTCACATCCGCTCGGTCCTGGGCCAGGCGCACACGCAGCTGAAAGAGCGCCGCGGCGAGCTTGGCCCGGAGGCGGGGAAGGCGCTCGAGCGCGATCTCCAGCGGATCGAGCAGTGGTTCGAGAGCGATTTCAGCCGGGAGGGCGTGCGCGGCATCGCGTTCTTCGCGTCGCACGACGACGACTTCTTCCTGCCGCTGACGCTGCCGTGGCCGGTCGAGGACGAGGCGCGCATCGCCGCGCAGCTCTACCTCGCGCCCCTGGTGCGGCTCGTCGGCCGCGACGACGGCGCGGTCGTTGCGTACGTCGGCCGCGAGCGTGGCGACGTCTACCGGCTCCGCGCCGGCACGCTCGTCCCGATCGCCGATGAAAGCACCGAGGTTCCCGGCCGTCACGGCCAGGGCGGCTGGTCGCAGTCGCGGTACGGGCGGCACATCGAGCAGATGGTCGACCGCCACCATCGCGACGTGGCCGCGGCCATCGACCTCTGCGTCCGCAGGCTCCGCGACGTCCGCGTCGTCCTTGCGGGGACGGAGGAGACGCGCGCGGGCTTCGAGGAGCTGCTCGCCCCGCAGACCCGAGCGGCGCTCGTCGGCTGGGTGTCCGCGGAGGCGCATGTCGACGCCGCGGGCCTGCTCGAGGCCGCACGACCGCTTCTCGAGGAGTGGCGGACTGAGCACGAGGAGGGGCTGCTCGAGCGGTGGCGCGAAGAAGCCGCGCGTAACGGCCGCGCCGCGACCGGCTGGGAAGAGACGCTGCAAGCAGCGTCGGACGGCCGCGTCGAGCTGCTGCTCGTACAGGACGGGGCGAACCGGCACGCGTACGTCTGTCCGGCGTGCGGCCGCGCGCAGGCCGGGGACGGCGGCTGTCCCCTCGACGGGACTACGCTCCAGGTGGCCGATACGGGGCTCGACCTCGCCGTCCACCAGACCCTCACCCACGGCGGGACGGTTGAGGTGATCGGCGAGGAGCATCGCGACCTCGAGCCGGTCGGCGGCGTCGCTGCGTTGCTGCGGTTCTAGGAGGGATTGGCGGGACGGTGCTCGCTGCGCTGGCGTGCTGGGCGCCGCGAGGCAAGGACGCAGGGAGGCTCGATAGTCGCCACTATCGGGTCGACTGAGGACGCCGCCTCGCCATGCGCAGCGCGCCAGCGCGGCCAGCTGCTGTTCCGCCAAGCCCTCTAACTACGCGGCGTCGAGAGCGCGTGGCAGCGCCGCTGGCTCGGAGGGCGCGGCCTCGAGCTCGAGGTCGGCGGCGCGCTCGAGTTTCGTCTCGAAGCGGTTGAGTCGCTTCTCCGCCTCCGCGTACTTGCCCTGCGCGTTCGAGAGGTGCTTGCCGACGACTTCGAAGTCGTCGCGGAAGCGGGAGAAGTCGACCTCGAGTCCTGCGATCTGCTTCATAACGTCTTGGGCGGTCTGCTCGATCTGAAGACCGCGGAGCCCGAGGACGATCATCTGGAGGTACGCGCTGAACGTCGTGGCCGAGACCGGGAACACCCGCCGCTCGTGTGCATACGCAAGGAGCGCGCCGGTCTTGCCGGCCACGACCTCGTAGTGGATCGCCTCGGCCGGCAGGTACATGAACGCGAGCTCGAACGTCCCGAGGTCGGGGCGGATGTACTTCGCCGCGATCGCATCGATGTGTCCCTTCACGTCGCGGGCGAATGCCTTCTCGTGGAGTTGGCGCTCTGCGTCGTTCTCCGCCGAGACGACTCGCTCGAAGTTGTCGAGCGGGAACTTCGCGTCGATCGGGAGCAGTCGGTCCGCTGCACGAACGACGGCATCCACGCGCTCGCCGGTCGGGAACGTGTACTGCAGCTCGTAGGCGTTTGGTGGGAGGCGGTCGCGCAGGAGGTTCTCGAGCAAGAGCTCGCCAAAGCCGCCGCGTGCCTTCGGGGGCCGCAGCGCCTGCTCGAGCCGGGCGAGATCTTGGGCGCGCGCGATCATCGTCTTCGTCGCCTCTGCCGCCTCGCCGAGCTGCTGGCTCATCTGGTTGGCCGTGGTGGCGCTGGCCGCGAGTCGCGCGTCGACGCGCTGGTCGAGCTCGCTCAGCCGCGTGCTGAGAGTCTGCTCGAGCCCGGCGAGTCGACGGTCGACTTCGGCGTTCCGAGCAGAGAGGTCGTTCGCCGTTTGGTCGCGTAGCGCGCCGAGCTCGCCGCGGATGAGACGAGGCAAGAAGACGGCCGCCGCGCCGACTGCAGCGACGAGGAGAACACCGATGAGGAGTCCGACCAACACGGGGGCAGAACCCTAGAGACGGCGTCGGACGGAGCTGTGAGGGCAAACAAAAAGCTGGCCCCGACGAACCCGAAAGTCCATCGGAACCAGCACAGGCAGACTAACCCGGCGGTCGATCGCGAGTCAAGGCGGTGATCGAAAGGGAAAGCCCGCTCTTTGCGGACTTTTGTCCGCGAGCGCTACTTCTTGGGCAGCAGAGCGTTGATGGCCGGCTCGAGATTCGAGAGGTCCATCGCCGGCGAGCCCGTGCCGTAGTACTTCGGCGCCGCGTCGCCCTTCGCGAGCAGGAACGTCGGCGTGCCGCTGAACTGCGGCTGATTGTTCGCGTAGGTGTCCGTCTGCCGAATGAGGGTCGCCGTCGCCTCAGAGTTCGCGTCCGTCACAAACTTGCTCGTTTTAAGACCGTCGATGCTCCTCGCCACGTTGGAGATCATCGCGTCGTCCATCCAGCCGGTGCCTTCCCCGTTGAAGGGCTGGTTGTTGTAGAGCACTTCGGCGAACTGGAAGGCCTTGTTCTGCTTGGCGGCCGCGATCGTCACTTTCTGGCCGCGGAGAGAGTCGACGATGCCTGGATAGTTGCTGTCGATGATGTCCCACAGCTTCATTTCGATCTTCAGCTTTCCGGGGCGCACGTACTTGTCGAGGAGCTCCTGCAGCTCCGTCGTCTCGAACCCTTGGCAGACAGGGCACTGGAGATCGATGTACTCGACGAGGGTGACCGGCGCGTTGGGGTTGCCGAGAATGAATCCCTTCTGCGGAATGCCTTTGAACATCGTCGCGACACCCGACGCGTCGGGGAGTGCATTGGCATTCGAGGAATCTCCGGTCGCGGGCGTGCCCTTCACGACGTGGATCGTCGGGCCGTCGTAGCTTCCGTCGGTCGAGCCGCCCGTGCTGTTGTTCTGAGTCAGGACGATGGCGAGCACGACCGCGAGGATCACGAGGAGGAGCACGCCACCCGCGATCGCCAAGGTCTTCGGCGATGCCTGGCGTGCGCCCCCGACGCCGGCCTTCCCGCGCACGGGCGGTGGGGCCGCGACGCGGCGCTGCTGCTTTGCTCTTTTCCCGCTAGGCATCGGCGGGAAGCGTAGCCACGTCGTCCGTGGTCCCTGCACTTGCAAGGACCAAGAATCCGATGAGGAGGAGGAAGGCGGTGAACGCGAGAGTCTCGATCTGGAGGTAGCCGAATCCCTCGGGCTCGATCCAGTTGAGCCCACAACCCCCCGAGAAGCGCGAGCAGGAAACCGGCTCGATGATCACTTTGTAGCCGATGAGCATGTGGTAGATCGAGACGCCGGCGCCGACGATCGGAAGCGCGAGCATGTACCGCGCCGCGCGATTCGCTCCCCAGATCGCCATGATCAGGAGGAAGAACGAGAGCGGATACATGCAGATCCGCTGGAACCAGCACAACTCGCACGGAGTGAAGCGGGCCACCTCCGAGTAGAAGAGGCTGCCGCCGGTCGCGATCGCCGCGACGATGAACGCGGCCCAGAGCTCGTATCCCCAAAGCCAGCCGCGCAGCGACTCGAGCGGCGCGCGAACGCCGACAAGCGCGAGCAGCCCGATCAGGAGGAGAAGCGCAACGAGCACCTGTCCCGCCACGCCGAGCCCCGAGAGGAGGTAGACAACGTCGCGCGCCATCGGCGCGTACCGTACCTCCCGCCGGGATGGCGGAACTGGTCAGACGCGCCCGACTGTGTATTCCCCTCGCCCGCTCCGCTGGTGCGGGCTCGCTTCGCTCGCGCGCCCTGCGCTGTGCTTTCCGCTCGTGGGGAGTCGCTCGCGTCCGCGCATGTCGGCCGCGGCGACGGGCGGTACTCTCACGCCGCCGGGATGGCGGAACTGGTCAGACGCGCCCGACTTAAAATCGGGTGACTTCGGTCATGCGGGTTCGAGTCCCGCTCCCGGCATCGGCACTGTTGAGCTGCATGCGGCGGCCACGTCCCCGGTTGTACCGATTGGCCAGGTCTCAGGGTTGGGGGCGTACTAGGTTCGAGCGTTGCCCGAGCCGGGTTTCGAGTCGGTCGAGCCGTGATCTAACCTCGCGCAGTTCGGCAAGTACCTCGGCGTCTGTGGCCTCGACGTCGTGGGTTGCCTCGGCTACCTCCTCGATCTGTGAAGCAAGAAAGCGTTGAGCGACGGCACCGGTCAGAACAGCAACGAAACCGATCCCCACTACGAGCAAACCGATGGTGATGATCCGTCCGGGGGTCGTCGTCGGGGATCCGCCGTATCCCACAGTCGTCATGGTGGTGACCGCCCACCACGCTCCGTCCCATGTCGACTTCTCCCCCGGCTCGACCGCGGCATACGCGGCACCCGAGCCGAGCACCGTGACGACTGCGAGGACCGCGACATAGCGCAGCCCCGCGAGGGAGAACGTGCGCCGAGCTAGGGATGCAAGGCGCAAGAGGCGCACAAGACGCAGCAGCCGTAAGACGCGCGCCGCTTGCAGCCCGGCGGGAAGGATGGAGGAGTGACAAGGACAATGAACACCTCTAGCGGGTGCTCTCGGAGCCAACGCCATTTGTTGGGTACAACGGCGATCATGACGACGATCTCGGTCGCGAATGCCAGCCATATCGCCCAGTTCAAGACTGCGGCAAGGGCGCGCCACGGATCGCCCAAGTTCGACTGCTCAACGGCGACGACAGGCACGACAAGCAAAGCCGCGACCAACATCGGGCCGTCGAAGTGCTTGGCAATGCGCTCGCTGCGTTCGTCCACGCGCCGGTAGTTCGACGGCGACAGCCAACCGCCTTCGAGGTCAGGCTCCGAGCGGCACCCGCCGGACTAGATGCGCCCAAACCATGCCACTTGATTCTCGTCTGGTCAATCATGCGGGTTCGAGTCCCGCTCCGGCACCTCTAGAACTCGAAGCCGGTGGGGTACGCGAAGTTCGCGAAGTACCAGATGTCCATCCCGATGACGCCGGCATACGCAGCGAGCCAGATTGCTTTGAACGTCGGGGACGGGCTCTTCCGGATCTGGAGGATGAACGTCACGGCGAGGACGATCAGCTGGACTGCGACGAAGACGATCGGCGCCACGGCGAGACCCTACTCGTACCCGAGGTCGCGGAGCTTCTCGACCATTTGGCGTTCCTCTTCCTCCGTGTACACCGGCTCGTCGCTCGCCTCGTGGGACGGCGCGACTGCTGCGACGCCGGCGGCGGGAGCGGGATCCTCCAGCAGCTCGTCGAGCGGGCCGCCGTCGAGGCCGTCCGCGGAGAGGCCGTGCAGTCGGAGGATCGTTGCCGGGAGCTGGACGATCTCGGCCCCGTCGGGCATGTCGGCCTGCTGGAGCCCCGGCCCGGAGGCGGCGAGGATCCCCGTCACGCCGTGATGGCCCGAGTAGCCGTACGAGACCTCGGGGTCGAGCTTCTCGTGCCGCTCGAATGCGTCGGGCCAGCGGCGGCGCGAGGAGTCGACGTTGATCCGCTCGTCGTACGGCAGCAGCACGAGCTCCGGAGCCTTGTCGAGGAACGCGCCCGACCACAGCTCCTCCTTGCGCACGACCTCGAACGCCGGCTCGCCCGTCTCCGGGTGCGGGATCTCGGCGAGCTCGGCCGCTAGCTTGTCGATGTAGGCGCGGTCGTGACGGGCGCCGGTCAGCTCGCCGAGGTAGAGCTGGCCCTGCGAGGCGAAGCCGTAGGCGCGGGTTGAGCCGAAGTCGATGTCCGCGAAGTTCCGGTCGGTGGCCGGGCGCGGCAGGAACGGCAGCTTGTCGAGCGCGCGGCCGTACCACGAGACCGTCCGGACGAGCTTCTGGTCGACGCGCGCGAACCAGTCGAGCTTCGTGCGCCGCCACGGCTGCAGCGACCGCTTGCGGAAGCGGAGGTGCCCGCGCTCCTCGAGCCAGCGGTCGATGTGGAACATCCAGTAGATCGGCTTCATCCCGTGGTCGGAGAAGAGGAGCACGGTCGGCTCCTCGCCGTATTGCGCGGCCGCGGCGTCGATGAGCTCGCCGCAGAGCCGGTCGACGGTTTCGTACACGCGGAGGAGCTCGTCGCCGGAGCCGGAGATCCCGTGCGCGGGATGGTCGGGGTCGAAGCGCGCGAAGCCGAGGTGGCCGACGTGGTCGGTGCTCATGAAGTCGACGGCGAGTAGGCCGAGGTCGGGCTCGAGCTCGAAGCAGAGCTTGCAGACGCCGGCCATCTGCTCGGCGTGCTCGATGAGCCGCTCGGTGTAGGCGGGGAAGTCCTCCCACCAGCGCTCGGCCATCGGGTGGTGCGCGGTGACGAGGTCGGGGTACGCGGCGAAGATCTTCTCCGCGGCGCTCGCCGGTGTGATTTGCGGAACCTCGGGCCCGCCGTAGCCGGTGACGACGATCCCGTCGATCTCCTCGGCCGGGTACGTGAACGGGATCCCGACGTACGCCGATCGCACGCCGGCCCCGCCGAGCCGGCGCCAGATAGGCGTCCCCGCGCGACTCGCTGCGCTCTCGAGCTTCTGCGTTCCGCGGTTCGGGTTCGTCGTGAAGTTGAAGATGCCGTGGCCACCGGGATTGAGGCCCGTGATGAACGACGACCACGCGGTCGGCGTGAACGCGGGGATCGTCGAGCGGAGCGGCCCGAACGTCCCCTCACGTGCGAGTCGCGCGATCGTCGGGAGCTTTCCCTCGTCCAAGAGGCGTTGGACGAGCTCGAAATCCGCGCCGTCGAAGGCCAGCGCGAGGACCCGTCTCACTTGCCGAGCACCTCGTAATAGACCTGCTGGAGCTGCGCAGTGGGATCGCCGAAGCGGGAGTGCACCTCCTGGAGGTTCCGCTCGCCGTATGTCTTGCGGAGCTCCGGGTCGCGCGCGAGCTTGAGCATCGCCTCGGCGACGGCGTCGACGTCGTGCCGCTCGACGAGCTCGCCGCCGTGGCCCGACTGGATCCACTCGTCCATCGACGGCGCGCGCCCGGCGATGACCGGCACGCCGCTCGCCATCGTCTCGAGCAGCGAGGCGGGGGAGGAGTCGACGTCGGCGAGCGAGACCGCGAAGTCGGCGGAGGCGTTCACCGCCGGCAGCTCGGAAACGTGGATGTCCTGCACCGCCATGTACGGCTCGATCCCGAGCTCCTTTGCGAGCTGGTCGAACTCGTCGCGCGTCCAACCGCCGCCGGCCGTGGAGAAGAGCCGCAGCTCCGGCATCTCTGCGTGGGCCTTCGCGAACGCCTTCAGCACGATGTCGAGGTTCGAGTACGGGCGGAAGTTGCGGAGCGACAGACAGACGACGGCGTCGTCGGGCCAGCCGAGGTCGCGCCAGCGCTGCCGGTCGGCGAGCTGCGGCGAGTACTTGTCGATGCGGGCGTGCCAGAAGATGCGGTGGAACTTCTCGCGCGGGGCGCCGAGGCGCACGGACGCGTCCTCGAGCGCCTGCGAGTTGACGACGTATGCGAGCGCGCGGTCGGGCGCAGCGGCGATGCGCGCGCGCTCCTCGGCTTCCGGCGAGCTCCACGCGTCAACGATGGCGTCCTTTCCCCATGGGCTGACGACGAGCGGGCCGAGACCGGCGCGGGCCGTCCAGTAGCCGTACGCGAGGAGGTAGTGCGAGTGGACGAGGTCGGGCTTGACCTCCTTCGCGATGCGCTGCAGGACGGGGATCATCCGATACCGGCGGAGGAACGGGACGCGGTAGAGCGTGTCGAGCTCCTGGTACTGGTGGACGACGAGGCCGTCGTGCTCGCCCGGGCGCGGGTTGTAGCGGCCAGACGCGATGTGGACCTCGTGGCCCTGCTCGGCGAGGCGCTGTGCCCAGCGGCAGAAGTGGCGGGACTTCGCGTCGCCGACCCCGAGGATGCGGAGCGAATCAGCCATTTTTGGCTCCGGTCAGCTTCCGCACGGCGTGCAGGGTATAGCGAGCGAAATGGACGGCCGCGGGCTTCGGATCGTCCCGCGCGAAGATCGCGTCGACGTACGGGCGCCGCTGCACCGCGTGCGGCGCGCCGCCCATCAGCGTGACCGCCCAGCGCTTCCCGCTCTTGTGACTCAGCACCGGAGGAAGCGGCTCGCCGATGAGGTCGCGGTACGCGATCCACGGCAGGTCGACGCCGCACGCCGCGGCGAGGCCGTGCCACAGCCAGAGGCGCGGATTCACCTCGATGAGCTTGAACTTGCCGTCGCGCGGGTCCCGGATCGTCTCGACCTGCGAGATCCCGTGGAAGCGGAGCGCGCGCAGAAGGGCAAGGCCTCCCTCCACGACCTCGTCGACCCAGACGGCCTCGGCGACGCGCGCGACTCCCGTGAAGCCGCGCGTCTGGCGCACCTTGCGCCCGGAGAAGAGCCCGAGCGCCTCGCCGTCGGCGGAGAGGTAGCTGCCGAGCGTGTACATCTCCTCGGGGCCGCCGGGGATCAGCTCCTGCACCATCGGCTCGAAGGGCGCCGCTTCCTCGTATGCGCGCGTGAGCTCGGCGGCGTTCTCGCAACGGAAGAGCTGCACCTTGTGGGTGCGCCGGAAGCCGACGTTCGCGGCCGGCTTGACGATGAGCGGAAAGCCGAGATCCGCGCCTGCGGCCTGCGCCTCCTCCGCCGTGCGCGGATGGAAGGTGCGCGGGATGGGGAAGCCGATCGACTCGGCCGTGTCGAGCTGGTGGCGCTTCGACTGGATGCTCTCGAGCACGTCCCAGCTCGGGAATGGGAAGCGGTAGCGCCCGTCGAGCTCGCCGGCGCGGCGCGAGAGCGTGTTGAGGTGCTCGTCGTGCGTGGGGAAGATGGGGAGGAGGCCTTCGGTCTCGGCGGCGATCGCGCTGAACGCGGCGATGTAGCCGTCCGCATCGTCTATCGGGTCGGGCGCAAGCCGCGGCTCGGCGTAGCGCGAGCGGAAGCCGAGCGCGTACGGCCTGTTGTCGACTCCGATGACGCGGAGACCGTGCCTCCCGAGCGAGCGGATGGCCGCGAGGCCGTTCGCCCAGCCGACTTCCGCAACGACCGCGGTCCCCTTCCAAGCCACGGCGCGAGTCTAGAGGCGTCCGCTTAGAGTGCGTTCTCGATGGCCACCGGGGGCGACAGGGTTGTCGAGTTTCGGACGTATCGCCTAAGGCTCGGGACCGAAGCGGCCTTTCACCGTCTTGTCGCTGAGGAGAGCGTCCCGCTCTTGACTCGGTTCGGGATTGATGTCGTGCGGTTCGGCCCGTCCGAGCAAAGCGATGACGGGTTCGTGGACTACGTCCTCGTTCGTTCCTACGAGTCGGACGAGGCACGCGAGGAGCAAGAGGCGCAGTTCTACGGGTCGAGCGAGTGGCGAGGCGGTCCGCGCGAGGAGATCGTCACGAAGATCGAGAGCTACCACACCGTCGTGCTCACCTTGCCGTCCCCCGCAGTGGATGCGTTGCGCAGCTCTCAGTGAGCGGGCAGTAGGCGCTTGAGGCGCCGGCGTTCGGCCGGAAGGTAGAAGCCGAGAGCCGCCAGGACGACGGGATAGACGAGCACTAGGCCGAACGCGATGGGCAGCGAGTGGTGGAACACCTGGCCGACGCCGGTCAGCGCGCCCGCCGCGAGGAGCACGGTCGCGACCCGCCGCCACTGGTAGCCGACGTGGAAGAGCTTCTGCGCGTTCCACGTCCGGATCACCATCAAGAGGACATACGCGGAGAGGGTCGAGTACGCCGCGCCGAGCATCCCGTACGCGGGGATGAGCCAGAGATTGAGCGAGATGTTGAGGATCGCCGCAGCGAAGGCCGCTATCCAGTTGAACTGCGTCCGGCGCGTGCGTCCCGCGCTGATCGTGACGACGATGAAGCCCGCGAAGAAGACGCTCGCGAACGCGAGCGGGGGGATCGCCGTCTCGGCGGGCCAGTAGCCGGGCTTGCGCCCGAGCCAGTGCGCGAGCCACGGCGCGAACAGGCTCAACGCGAGGGCCGCCCAGGCGGCGATCAGCATGAGATACGTGAGGACGAACGAGTACGCGCGCTTCGCCTCGTCGTCGTCCTCGATCGAGTAGGCGAAGGCCGGCCATGCGATCTGGAAGGCCGTGAAGAGGAGCACCATCGCCGAGCTGATCTTGTTCGCGAGCGAGTACTGCCCCAGCTCGGTGAGCCGATACGAGCCGTGGAGGAGCTTGCTCAGCAGCAGCCGGTCGCTGAAGTTCGTCACCCACATCGCGAGGGCGGCGACCATGAGCGGCACGCCGAAACGGTTCATCGAGCGCAGGAGCTTTCCGTCCCACTGGAGACCGAGCTGCTCGCGGCGGTAGACGAGGAGGGCGGCCCAGACGAGGAGCGTCCCGCTGAGGTTGCCCACGATGATCCCGAGCGGCCCCTTGTGGTAGCCGACCACGAGCGCCACGGTCACGCCGACGGTGACGGCGAGGTTCGCGAGCGTCGCAAGGGAGAACGCGAGCGCGCGCCTCTCGGCCCGGAAGAGGTTCGTCATCTGGGCGAAGTTGACGTTGACCCAGAGGAGGACGGCGGTCGCGATCACGAGCTTCGTGCCGCTGCCCTGGAGTTCCGGGCCGTTGTTCGTGATCCCGAGCACCGAGGCGATCGGGTGCGCGAACGCGATGCACGCGACAAGCACGACCGTTGAGTACGTCATCTGCGTCCAGAAGACGGTGCGGATCAGCCGGCGCCGGTACTCGGGATCCTTGTCGAGGAAGTAGAAGCGGATGAACCCGAAATTCGCGCCCCCGCGGATGACGACGACGGCGACCGCCATCGTCGCCATGAGCAGCTCGATCCGGCCGTAGTCCCCCGCCGAGACGTAGCTCGTGTAGAGCGGCAGCATGAGCACCGAGAGGAACCGCGAGGTGAGCCCGCCGATCCCGTAGATGACCGAATCGCGGCCGAGTCCGCGTAGCTGCGCCGCGAGAGACATCGCCTGCGATGGTAATGAGTGCCCCTCCCAGCGCTGGCCTGGGCGTCCCGGGCCGCTGCAAAGCGTCGCGACTCCTCGCTATCGTTCGTCGGCCGGCTGCGCCGGCTGCTGCGTCCTCAGTCGCGGCCGTAGTAGTGACTACGACCGCTCCCTGCGTCCTTGCCTCGCTCGCTTTTCGCTGCCCGAGACGCGAGTCCAGCACTGGGAGGGGCACTAGAGTCCCGGGCGATGACTGTTCCCGAGCGGGTCGAGCGGCGGGCGCGCTGGGTGCTCGACACGCTCGGAGCGGACGAGCTCCGGCTCGGCGACGGCGTGGGCTATGTGCGCGAGGCGTGGGACGCGGTCGAGCGTGGGGAGCTGCCGAATGATCCGCTCGCGGCGGGCTTCTTCCATCTCGCGCGGGTCGAGGAGGCCGGCGGTGCGCGGGACGAGCGGAACCGTTTCACGGCGGCCGCGTCCTGCCTCGACCCGCTCGATCCTCCGCTCGAGCGCCTCCGCCGCGAGCTCGGGTTGGAGCCGCCGCGCTACGGCGGCGCGAAGTTCGCAGTCGCGTTGACGCACGACGTCGACATTCCCTGGCGCTGGACGCCGATTGGGATCCGCGGCGCGGCGGCGCGCTTACGACACGGGGCGCTGCACGAGGCGGGAGCGCTCGCGCGGGTGCCGCTCCACAAGATCCGTGGCACCGATCCGAACTGGCGCTTCGCCGAGATCGCGGCGGAGGAGCGCGCGCACGGGGCGACCGGCTCGACCTTCTACGTCATCGCGGGACATGGGCATCGAGCCGACGGCGCGGCCCCGGACGTGTACGACCGCTTGCGGCCGAAGCTCGTCGAGGAGCTGCTCGAAGCGGGAGCGGAGGTCGGTCTGCATGGCAGCTACCTCGCGGCCGACGAGCTCGACCGGCTCGCCGCGGAGGCCGAGACCCTGCGGAATCTCGCGGGCGAGGTCGCCGGCCACCGTTACCACTACCTCCGCATCGACCCGCATCGGAATCTCGTCCCGCTCGGCTCGCTCGGCTTCCGTTACGACACGACCCTCGGCTTCCCCGACGCCGTCGGCTTCCGCGCCGGTATCGCGCATCCGTTCCATCCGTGGGACTTCGAGAAGGAAGCGCCCGCGGAGATCGTCGAGGTCCCGCTCGCGGTCATGGATGCGACGCTCGCCGAGGCGCGCTACCTCGGGCTGCGCACGGAGGACGCGAAGCCTTCGCTCTTCGCGCTCCTGGACTGGGCCGCCGAGCACGGTGGCGGCTTCTCGATCCTCTGGCATCCCGACCGCTTCGACGCGCCGAGCGCGCGGGGCTGGGATCGCCTGTACTTCGAGTTGCTCGACGCGGTGCGCGAGCGCGGCGGCGTCTGTCTCCCGGCCCGTGACCTGGGTGCTTCGCTCTACGATCGGTAGGTGACGCCGGGCCAGCTCAGCCACCGCCAGATCCTCGTCATCTACACCGCGCTGATGCTCGGGATGTTGCTCGCGGCGCTCGACCAGACCATCGTCTCGAACGCGCTTCCCACCATCGTCGGCGAGCTCGGCGGGCTGAACAAGCTCTCGTGGGTCGTGACCGCGTATCTCCTCTCGTCGACGATCTCGCTCCCGATCTACGGGAAGCTCGGCGACCTCTACGGCCGCAAGCGCCTCTTCCAGGCGGCCATTGTGATCTTTCTCCTCGGCTCGGGGCTGTGCGGAGCCGCGCAGAACTTGATCGAGCTCATCCTCTTCCGCGGCCTGCAGGGGCTCGGCGCCGGCGGGCTCATGGTCGGCGCGCTCTCGATCATCGGCGACATCGTCCCGCCGCGGGAACGGGGCCGCTACCAGGGATACATGGGCGGGGTGTTCGCGATCGCGTCCGTCGTCGGGCCACTGATCGGCGGCTTCTTCGTCGACAACCTCTCGTGGCGCTGGTGCTTCTACGTCAACCTGCCGGTCGGCGTCGTCGCGCTCATCGTCGTCGGGGCCGTGCTCCAGGGCTCGACGGAGAGGAAGTCGCACCGCATCGACTACGAGGGCGCCGCGGTACTCGCGGTCGGCGCCGGCCTGATCACGCTCGCGCTCACCTGGGGCGGGACGCAGTACCCGTGGGGCTCGTGGCAGGTCGTCGGCTCGTTCATCGTCGGCGCGGTGGCCGTCGCCGGCTTCATCGTGATCGAGCGTTACGCCGTCGAGCCACTCATCCCGCTGCGGTTGTTCCGGAACGGCGTGTTCAACGTCTCCTCGGCAATGGCGTTCCTCGTCGGGATGGCGATGTTCGGGGCGCTCGTCTACCTGCCGCTCTTCTTCCAGGCGGTGCACGGGGTCTCCGCGACGACGTCGGGGCTCTGGCTGCTGCCCCTCATGGGTGGGCTGCTCGTCGCGTCGACGGGCAGCGGCAGGACGATCTCGAAGATCGGCCGCTACCGCGCGTTCCCGATCGCGGGAACGCTCTGCATCACGCTCGGGATGTGGCTCTTGTCGCGGATCGGTGTCTCGACCGCGTACCTCTTCATCGCCGCCGGGATGGTCGTGCTCGGCATCGGGCTCGGTCTCGTCATGCCCGTGATAGTGCTCGCCGTGCAGAACTCGGCCGATCCGCGCGACCTCGGCACCGCGACGTCGGCGTCGACGTTCTTCCGTTCGATCGGCGGCGTCTTCGGCGTCGCCATCTTCGGTTCGATCTTCGTGAACCGGCTCGGTCACTGGTTGCCGAGGGACCTCCCGAAGAGCGCGCACCTCACGACGAAGCAGGCAGACGCGCTTCTCCATTCGACGCCGGAGAAGCTCAAGGCCCTGCCCGCGGCGATCCACACCGGTCTGATCGACGCGTTCTCGAGCTCGCTCCACACCGTCTTCGTCTGCGCGGTTCCGTTCGGCGCCGCTGCGTTTCTCGTCTCGCTGCTGCTCCGTGAGGTGCCACTTCGCGCCGCCCATGGGGAGTCGCTCGCTGCCGCCGTCGCCGACGGTGGCGGCGAAGCCGCCGTGCCGGGTCCATAGAGGAGCCAGGCCGGGGACAGTGGCTGTGCCGCAGGGCCGCGCCTGACGCTGCGACTCCTCGCTTCGCTCGTCGGCCGGCTCCGCCGGCTGCTTCGTCCTCGTCGCGTTGATAGCTGGCGGCTATCGACGCTCCCTGCGTCCTTGCCTCGCAACGTCAATCGCACCCCTTCGCCGAGCAATGTCCCCGGGCTGGCTCCTAGACTCCGCCGCGTGACCGAGGTGGACGCGTCTCACGCTGAGCCCACGCTCGAGTGGGACACGCCGCTTTTCCGGATGGCGCAGGCCCAGTTCCAGCAGGCGCTCCCGCACGCAGCTGTCTCCGACATGGTTGCCGAGCGGCTCAGCTACCCCGAGCGCGCGGTGATCGTCTCCGTCCCGCTGAGGCTCGACGACGGGACGATCAAGGTCTTTCCCGGCTACCGCGTCCAGCACTCGACGGTGCTCGGGCCGACGAAGGGCGGACTGCGCTACGACCCCGAGGTCTCGCTCGGCGAATGCGCGGCGCTTGCGACGTGGATGACGTGGAAATGCGCGCTCCTGCAGCTGCCGTACGGCGGCGCGAAGGGCGGGATCCGCGTCAACCCGGTCGCGCTGTCGCAGCGCGAGCTCGAGAAGCTCACGCGGCGATTCACCTCCGAGCTCGTGCGGGAGATCGGCCCGCAGAGCGATATCCCTGCGCCCGACATGGCGACGAACGAGCAGACGATGGCGTGGATCATGGACACGTACTCGATGCTCAAGGGCTACGCCGTCCCGGAGATCGTCACGGGCAAGCCGATCTCCCTCGGCGGCTCGCTCTTCCGGCGCGAGGCGACCGGCGCCGGCGTCGTGATGGTGACCGAGCAGGCCGGGCGGCGCCAGGGGTGGGAGCTCGCAGGGAAGACGTGCGTCGTGCAGGGCTTCGGGAACGTCGGTGGCGTCGCCGCGAGCGAGCTGCACGACCGGGGCGCCCGCGTGATCGCGGTCTCCGACATCTCCGGTGGCTTGTACGACGAGCGCGGCCTCGATGTTCCGGCGCTTCATGCGCACTCCCAGGCGCACGGCTCGCTCATCGCCTACGACTGCGAGCGGATCACGAACGAGCAGCTCCTCGAGCTCCCGTGCGACGTGCTCGTGCTCGCGGCGCGCGAGGATCAGCTCCACGCCGACAACGCGCCGCGCGTGCAGGCGGCGATGATCGTCGAGGGTGCGAACGGCCCGACGACGATCGAGGCCGACGAGATCTTCCGCGAGCGCGGGATCCCCGTCGTCCCGGACATCCTCGCGAACGCCGGCGGCGTGACCGTCTCGTACTTCGAGTGGGTGCAGGATCTCGGCCGGCTCTTCTGGGATCGCGAGGAGATCCGCCGCAAGCTCGCCGACAAGATGGGCACTGCGTTCGACCGCGTCTACTCCGTCGCGGCGGAGAAGGACATCACGCTGCGGCAGGCCGCGATGGTCGCGGCGATCCAGCAGGTCGCAGGCGCGCTCGAGGCGCGCGGGATCTATCCGTGATGGAGACCGTGCGCGACGCGATGGTTCCCGAGCCGACGACGCTCGCCGCCGGGGCGAGCGCGCAGGAAGCGGGGATGGCGCTCGGCAGCCCCGACGTCCGCGCGATCTTCGTGACGGAGGACGACGGGCAGCTCGTCGGCGTCGTGACGCGCAAGACCCTCGTCCGCGCGGTCGTCGCGGCGGGGCTCGACCCGCGCGTGGTCGTGCTGCGGGACGTCGCGGAGCTCCCGCACTTCACGCTCGACGCGGGCGGTGGGCTGGAAGAGGGGTTCCGCTTCCTCGAGGAGCAGGATCTCGAGCGTGTGCCGGTCGTCGAGGATGGGCGCCTCGTTGGGGTGCTGTCGCGCGCGGTCGTGCAGCGCCGCCTCGCCGAGGACGAGACGATCGAGGACTAGCGGAGCCCCGACGCGGCCGTCCTCTCGTACGCCGACGTTTCAGTGCGCCGTGCGCCGCCGTCGGTGGTCCGTCGTGCAACATCTGAGTCGCCACGCCTCCAGTTCCCATCCCAAACCCCCACCCACCCACGGGGGCTAAAGGATGCGTTGCGAAGTGCGTCGTCAGCTTCGCAACTCTTTGCCAGTTCGACTCAACAGCCAGTTCGACTCAACAGCAGGTGTAGGCGCCGGGCGGGGCGGCGCCTTCTTCCGGCTCTGGTAGCTCTGCAGCCGCGAGAGCGGCGCCGTCGAGGATGTCGCGCTCGCTGGCACGGATCCCGTCGAGGCCGTACCTCTCGAGGATCGCGACGAGGATCGCGGCGCCCGCGACGATGACCGGAGCGCGCTCCGGCTCGAGCGCCGGGACGAGGCGCCGCGCCTCGAGAGGCAGCGCGGCGAGCCGCGCGAGCTGTGCCCGCGCGCGCTCGCACGTGAGGAAGTGCCCGTCGACGCGCTCGCGGTCGTAGCGCTCGAGGCCGAGGTCGAGCGCGGCGAGCGTCGTAACCGTCCCCGCGACGCCGATCGCCTCGGCCGGCTCGAGCGGCGGGAGCAGCGCATGCGTCGCCGCTTCGAGCGCGGAGATCTTCTCGCCGTGCCGCTCGGTGAAGCGGACGGATCCGAGCGGCAGGCTCACCTGGAAGTCGTCGAGCACGAGCTCGGTCGAGCCGCCGCCGATGTCGACGAGCAGCGTCCCGGCCGCGAGTCCGCCGATCCCGCGCCGCGTCATCTCCGCCTCGTCGTCGCCGGAGAGCAGCTGCGTCGCGAAGCCGTAGCTCCACTCGATCTCGCCGAGGAACGCTTCGCCGTTCTCCGCGTCGCGCACGGCGCTCGTCGCGATGAGGAGCGTGCGCTCGGCGCCGAGCGACTCGGCCGTGCGGCGGTAGTCGGAGAGGGTGTTGCGGACGCGCGCGATCGGGACGGGGAGGAGGCGGGCGCGCCGGTCGACGCCCTCGCCGAGCCGCGTGATGCGCGTCTCGCGGTGGAGCTCCCGCGCGGCGCCGTCCTCGACGTCGGCGACGAGGAGGCGCGTGGTGTTCGTCCCCTGGTCGATCGCCGCGACCCTCACAGGAGCACCCGCACCCACCAGAGCCTCGTCTCGACCTCGGCGGTCGCGTCCCGCAGGATCGCGAGTCGGGCGAGCGATGTGCGCAGGCGGATGACGCTCTGCTGCAGCTCGTGCGTGGCGGTCGCGCTCTCAGCCTTTACGGCGACGAGCTCGGCTCTCGCCTCGAGAGCGTCGAGGATGTCGACGGTGCGAGAGCGGGCGCCCTTGATGCTGCGCAGCGCCTCCCTGGCTCGCACGGCGGCGAGGACGATCCCGGCGATTCCGCTGCAAATCGCCACGAGAAGTGCGCCCCAGACGGCCCAGTCCCACACAAGAAGAGCCTAACGACGGTGCTAGACTGCAAGCCGCGTCGCGGGGTGGAGCAGCCAGGTAGCTCGCCGGGCTCATAACCCGGAGGTCGCAGGTTCAAATCCTGCCCCCGCTATCGAGAGGCCCCGGAAACGGGGCTTTTCTGTTTCGCTCTAGAGATCGGATCGGCGGATCTTTGCCCGACTTTTGCCCTTCGCTCTCTGCGTGTTACCGCATCTGTCATCTTCCTAGTTCCTTGCGCGCGTACACCAGTGCTTCGAAGCACGTCTCGACATAGTTCGCGGGGCGCTCCTGAGCCCGCTCGAAGTACCTCTTGAGCTTCAGTGCGTTCGGCATCTTCTCGTCGTTCTTGTCGAGCGCAAGCTCTCGCTGGCGTTGCCGCCGCAGGGACGCGTTTGCACCGTTGGCAAAGGCGACGAGCAGATATGGGGCTTTGTCGATGAGAAGCCTCCTAGCCTCAGCCTCGAACGCTTCCGCCTTCTCCCACAGCGCTGGATCGCCGGAGAGGCTTATCGACCCGGCTTTCTCTACGTCTGGAATCTCCGCGATGAGTTCGTCCCGGAGCCTCAACGCCTTCTTCATCAGCTCGTCGAGCTGGGCCGGAAGCTCGGCGAGATCCTTCTCCTGCTGGCGGAAAGGTGCGAGTTCGGCCTTAAGCGAGCGCACTTCTGCCTCCAACTTCAAGTTGCTGGCGCTACCGAGACGATGCGCCTCGCTGAGTTCAAGAGCTTCCCGGCGTCGCTCTTCCAACTCCTTCTGGAGGTTCGCGCACTCGCCTCGCGCCGCGTCGCGGTCTCTAAAGGCCGTGTCGCGTACCTCGCTTAGCCACCCAACGTCGGCGAGCGCATCCTCTAGCTGGACGCGGATCCTCTCGTTCTCTTTCTGTCCAGCAGCGAGGCTATCGCGCACATTGCCGAGCTGATAGAGAGCTTCCCTTAGCTGTCGCCGACGCGCAGATAGGGCGGCAGCCGGCCAGGTTAGAAGCCACACGATGATGTACGCCCCAACCCCGGCGCTCACGATGGCTGCCCCGAGCTTCTCCAAACCGTGGAGCGCGGAGTAAGTACTCCGGAGGGTCGCCGCAAGCACCAGCAACGCACCGATTCCGAGTAGGACGCGGTGACTTCGCATCGCTCGAGCGTCCGCCCGAACTGTCTCGGCCCAGCTGTCTGGTTTAGGGGTCGGGAGACCCCAGAGCTCGAGCCAAGTCGCTCGGATCTTGGCCGGTCTCAACCTCTCGACCAGGAAGAACACCGCGCCGATGTTACGCCGCCCCCCGGAATGTCTAGGCTGCCACGCCTGGCGGTGTCGTGCCCTACCCCTGCGGACTGGAGGTCTGAACCGATGGCGCGGAAGACGATCTTTGTGAGCGACTTCTCCGGCAAGGAGATCGTCGACGAGAAGCAGAGCGCGACGGTCACGGTGCGGTATGCGGATGGCCGGCGCGGTGTGGTTGTGGCCGACGCGCACGTCGACGAGGCGATCGTGAAGAGATAGTGAAGGCGGGCCGTCAGCAGGCTCGTCGTGGCCGGCCGAGGAGTTCCGGCAGCTAACCCGGAGGTCGCCCCACCGGTTTCAGTCCGCGTGATTACTGAACATGCGTGCTTCGGTGCGTTCGGCGGCGCCGTGATGGTGGGTTTGGGCGGCGTGGATGTAGCGCTCGGTGATTGAGGCTTGGCTGTGGCCGGCTTTGTGTTGGATGTAGGCCATGGGGTTTCCGGCGGCGGCGTCGTGGGTGAGGGCGGTGTGGCGGAGGTCGTGGAAGGGCCGGAAGGGCTTGTCGATCCCGGCTGCTTTGAGGGCGGGGCGGAGGTGCTCACGGGTTAGGCGGGCGGGGTCGATGGGCGTGCCTTTATGGGGGTGATGGAAGACGTAGTCGGTGTCGGCTGTGTACCGGCTCTGCCGGTAGTGGTCGGCGAGGATGCGGGTGGTGTGGGGGCCGAGTTGGATGCGGCGGCGTCCGGCGCGTGACTTGGGGGTTGTAAGGCGTCCTTTGACGAGGGCCTGCCTCACGTAAAGGTGGCTGTCGAGGAGGTGGACGTCGGCCCAGGTGAGGGCGAGGAGTTCGCCGCGGCGCATGCCGGTGCCGAGGCAGGTGAAGGTGAGGGCGTGGGCGATCCGCCACCACTCGCGCTCGACGGGGTCGCTGGCGTGGGCTTGGTGTTCGCGGTAGGCGGTGTCGAGCGCGGCGATCTCAGCGGGGTTGAGGATCTGCGGTTCGGGCTGGTCGATGCGAGGCCGTTCGATCTCGGTCACGGGGTTGTGGCGGATCAGCCGCCACCGGATCGCCGTCTTCAACATCACCTGTAAGAGGACGAGCTGGTTCGTGATCGTTTTGGCTGACAAGCCCTCTCGCGTTTTTCGGCTGATGTAGCGGTCGATCAGCTCGGGCTCGCGTTCGAGCCGCTCGAGCGTGTGGGTGCCGAGGGCGGGTAGGAGGTGGTTGCGGAGGGCTTGCCTGTAGCCGTCGGTCGTGGTGAGCTTGAGGCTCCGGCCGGGCAGGTACTCCTCCAGCCACGTCTCGGCGAACTGGCTGAGGGTGAGCCTCTCCGGCTTTCGGTAGCCCTCGCGTTCGACGTCGACGAGTCGGCGGCGCAGCTCCTTCTCCGCGAGGGGGCCGTTCCAGGCGGGTTCTTTGCCGAGCGTTTCGAGGATCCGCCGGCCGGTCGCGTCGCGGTAGCGGATCCGCCATACCGTTCCCCGTTTGCCGTGGTAGCGCCAGACGGCGCCCCATTTGTTGGTGCTCATTTGGTCCATCACAAGCTCAAGTGCGCCTGGAACGCAAGTCGCCGTTGCGCCTCGACCCGTTGCGGGTTTGGTCGGCGAGCCAGGCTTCGATGGCTGTCTGCTGGTAGCGGCGGTATCGACCTAGGGCGAGGTGGGGGAGGCGACCATCTCTGGTCGCCTCCCTTACCCAGGATTCCGGCACGGCGAGGAGTTGCGCGACGTCTTTCGCAGTCATAAGGGGTTCCATCTGACGGGTCATGGGGTGGCCTCGTTCCCCCAGGCCGTCCAGCCGGGGCGCGCCTTTCCGCGGGCGAAGAGCTCGAGCTTGGTGGCGTTCGGCCACATCTGCTCGAGCCGCTCGTAGAAGCACTTCGGCTTCTCGGAGTGCCTGCCCCGTGGTGCCTCGACTACGGAGTCGGGCCGGTGCTTTGGGAGCGGCGGCGGGTAGTTGCCGCGTGTCGCGATGAGAAGGAGCTCGTGGCGGTTGCGGACGTAGTTACCTGGCCCGATCGATGGCTTCACCCAGACGAATCCGCTCTTGTACGTGAAGCCCCATGCGTCGATCACCTCGAGGGCGTCGGGCATCAGGCTGGTCACCGCCCACATCAGCAGCACAGCGTCTTCGGCCGCAGGGATCGCGAGACCGGCGATGTCCGGCGTGGGCATGGTCGGGTAGTGCTGTTCGGGAGAACCCGAACTTCCCGCACTGCCGAGCTGCCAGGGCGGGTCGGCATAGATCAGATCGAACTGGCCGGCTGGGAGAGACGGGCTCTCGCCGATCTCCGCGTACCGGGCTCTCAGTTGGAGGTCCTTGACGGCGCGGCCGAGAGCGACTTCGCCGGCTTTGACTTGGTCGTACAGCGCAGGGTCGCTGCCGCGGACGGTGATTGCGTGTTGGACGAGGCGGGGGCAGACGCCCGCGAGGCGTGCGGCGTGGTCTCGGCTCCGGCCGGCTCGATGTGGCATCGATGCCACATCGACGCCGCTGTTTCTGAGATTCGCGCGCTTTCGAGCTGCAGCTTCATCGCGGCGGGTGCGGTATTCGTCGAGCTCGACTGCGAGCGCTGCCCGCTGCGACTCAGACAGTTGGCGTCGTTGCAGCGCGGCCAAGAGCATGTATTCGACCTCGTCCGGCGGATCCACGATCCGCACCGGCACCAACTCAAGACCGAGGACGAGAGCGATGCCGTGGCGGTGCCGGCCGTCAAGAAGGACACCCTCTCTGGTGATGTCGAGCGGAACCTGGAAGCCGCGCTCGGCGACGTCGGCAAGGAGCGCCGCGTCCTCGGCCACGGTCATAGATGGAACGCGAGCGGCCTCGCGGTGAACGCGGAGATCTTTCGGTGAGCGCCACTCGACGGGCTGGTTGGGTTGCGCGTGTGCGCGCACGGGACGTTCTCCTTTCGGGAACGCCCCGTAGCCTCATCGGCCCGCTCGGGGGCGGAGCTTGGACAAATTTGGTGGCCAACCGTGGACGGCTGGCCGTGCGATCCTTATCCGGAGACCGGACGCTCGGGATCGGCTTCGCGGTCTTCGTTCGCCGCCGGGGCTTCTTCCCCTACCCGCGACCCCGTGCCGGTTAAGGCACTCCAGTCCACGGGCATCTCGCCGGCCGCGAGTTCTAAGGGGTGCGTGCTCTCCCACCTGACCAAGAAACCATCGCGGAAGTGAAGCTCCAGCCGGCCCGTCGTAAGCCCGAGCGCCGGGGCCACAGCCTCAAGCACAAACCGCACTGGAAGGCCAGCAACAGCAGCGTTCACCTCGCGACGGATCCGCTGCCGATCCCGCGACCGCAAATTCGACTTCGCCATCTGCAAGAACTCTAGATCGCTCGTCGGCTGTTGCTATCGCCGCAACAAGCACTAGTCGTTGAACCTCCCACACACCGACCCCGGGACTGGACGCCCCCATCATCCGTCCCCGGACGATTCGCGCCAGAGCGGAGAATGGGGCGAAAAGCGGCTTTCGGGCGATTGGCGAGCAACCGCGTCGCCACCGCTCAAGCGGCCGTCGCACCCTTCAGGGGTTCGGCGAGCCCAACCAGAGTGGTGATTCAGTCTCCCTTCAAAGCGGTCGACGCGATCGCCTTCGCTCCCGCACCCAAGAAAATGATGCCCACAGCGAGCGTCCCTGCCTCGGCGAAGAAGTCGCCCCACAACCATTTCGAACCTTCAAGCAGTGCCCCAGGTTCCACAAGATCGCCAAGGCTGAGGGACTCCGCCAGGAGGAGAACGAAGAAGCCGAAGGAGACGGTCAGCGACACGACAGCGCTCCCGAGGCTCGTGCTCTCGGCCTTCTTCCGAGCAGCCTCTGCAATTGCGGCACCTTTCGCAGGTGCGGATAGACCGACAGCGGATAGCTCCATCTCGCGAGCCCGGGCATCGAGCGTCCCGCGAAGTGATGAGAGAAATGCAGCGGCGGCCAACGAAAGGCCAGCGAGCGTGCCTGCGAGGGTCGGGTCAACTGCCTGATCAAAGACCTGGAGATTGCTGAGCGCAAAGACGAGCGACCCGAGCATGAGAGGGGGAGCCTACGCCTGTGTCGCCCGCCTTGTCTACGGCGGCCCTCGGAACTGTGGTTTTCAAAGCGGTCGTCAGCCCGTCCGCCCCGTTTCTTTGGTAGATGGGCGTCCACGCACCCCGCGCTGGAATCGCGCGAATACTTCCGGGACCGGAAGAAATAAAGCCCTGCACAAGCTCCACTTTCGAAGTGGGAGGAATTCGCGGACGGCTTTGGTGTCGCGCCGGGCGTAGTAAGGGCCCCCGGGACCCGTAGCGCCAGGCCGGCGGTCGTCCTCGTCATGGCGTGCGCCAAGCACGCCGCGCGGGAGTCCGCGGGGGCGCTATTTGGGCGTTGCTCCGCAGGCGTTTCGAGTCCCTGTGGTCTGCGCCTGGTTGAGGTGCGCTGGCCTACCTCGGCTTCGGCGGCCCGAGGGTACTTTCGATTCCTTTGACTTTCTCCTCATCCTCTTCGCGCAAGGACGGGGGATGTCCTTCGGTGGTGTTCTTCGGCTTCTTCAGCACGGGAATCACGCCTCCTGTTCTAGTAGAGCGGGTCCGGGGCTGACGGGGTTAGCCCGGGGGATGATGGCTTCGGCGGCCCAATAGGGAACGCCCGGTTTGCGGCGTCGTTCGTAAACGACACATCGAGCTCTGTATGCGATGGCGTCACCAGTCGTATTCGCCGGCACGGGGACCAGTACATCATCGGTCACCGCATCGCCTCCTTCCAGCCGGTCATCATCGAGCAGGACGTGCACCTGGGTGAGCTGTTCCCATCGAGGCCCGTCATCCCATCCGTCCTCGGTCGCTCGATAGACGTAGAGAACCTTTAGGCGGAGGTTGATATCGGCGACACCGGTGTTCCGAAGGGTGATGTGGACCCGGACGGCCGGATGAGCCCTATCTCCGAGCAGCTCGCCGGTTGCGTCCAGCTGAGCGCGGCTCGCGAAGACGCGACCCCGAAAGAACTTGTAGTAGGCCCAGATCGCACCGACGATGATCGCGAGGGCCTGGACGGCGTTCGTGACATCAGCGATTAGGTCATGAACGTTCACGGGGACGATGCTCGCACGAATCGCGCTGGGCTCCAAGACGGCGACTCCTGGGAGCCGAGCCCTATGAAGTCATCGCCGGAAGCAAGGGGCCGCGCGCCGAGTCTAGACGCCGCGACTCAGAGGTACTTGTCCGGGCTGCGCCAGAAGTCATGGAGCTGGAAGCGACGCTTGTAGCGGTACAGCTCCGCCGCGTCCCAGACAGGCCCGCACCGCAACTCCGCGATCGGAGCAGGGAAGTCCGGCTGGCCCTGCACCCGCCGGCGCGGATCGCCATGCCGGCGCCGGTCGGCCAACGCCGAGCGCGAGATACCGAGAATTTGAGCGGCCTCGAAAACACCCGCAAGCCGGATCTGCTTCGCCATGCCGCTTGATACGCGGCCTTAGCGGCTTCTCCCCCTCCGAACAGCGTTCGGCGAAAACGTCCGAAATGCGCGCGATCCCAGGCGAGGGGCGCGTGACCGAGCCGCCCATAAACCCACCCCCCTCCAGCTTGAGTTGCGCTGCTGTATCGGCCGACTGGGGGCCGGATGCGCTGTTGTTGATGGCGGGGGATTGGATCTGATCGGGAGGAGGGAGAAGGATGGATTGTGGCGGCTTCGCTGGTTTGTGCGTCCGCGTCGAGATCCCGGAGCAGTTGATCGAGGTGATCGCGGCGCGTGCCGCCGAACTCGTGCAGCATGAGATCGTCGGCCGCATCGGCTCGCGCGAGTTGCTGAACGTTGCGGAGGCTGCCGACTACCTGCGGTGCGCGCCGCAACGGATCTACGAGCTGCGGTCCAGCGGTCGGTTACCGCAGACGCGCGAGGGAGGTCGCGCGATCATTCGGCGTCGTGATCTCGACGCACTGATCGCCGGCGCGGCGCGGGTGGTATGACCACAGTGTCGTCGCTCCGCTTGGCCTGCGCTCGCTGGAAGGATCCGACTTAAAGTCGTTCGCGAGCTCGTCCATCGCGGAGCATGCGGTAGCGGCTGAGGAATTCGCTCGCCGCCTGTTCTGGCGGCCACGGATCGATCTCAATGTCCGCGGGTTGGACGCCACGTAGCTCGGGCCACTCCCAAGCGTCGGCCATAAGTGTCAAGCGCTCGGCGGCGAGCAGCGCGCGGTCGGCATCGCGGAGTGCTCTCGAAGGTTCTCGCGGAAGACCAAAGTGCTCGCTGATTACCGACTGAAGTCTGTCTTCGGCCTCGCGATAGAGTCGGCCGAACTCGCCGAAGTGCTTCATTGGGTGGGGTAAGTCGCTCAGGTAGGCCTCGGGCGCGTCGTGAAGTAGCGCCCAGAGCCGAGCTGTCTTATCGCCGCCCTGAGCGCCGACGAGGTCCGCGACCAGGCACGAGTGCTGCGCGACGGAGTAGAAGCGTCGACAATGGCCTCCGAAGCGACACTGGTTCGCCAGGGCTTGCGCGATGTCGCAGATATCGATGTCGGCAGACGTCAGCGCGAAAGGATTGACACGACGGCCGCTGATGGTCTGGATGAACGGCTCCGGTTCCACGGACGAACTCTGCCAGTGCGCGATCCCGCGAGGTCGGCATCCGAGCCGCCCGGTAGAATACGAACATATGTTCGTCACAGTATCGACAGCCCGGATACTCCACGCCCGTCGTCGGCGGAGGCCAATAGGTGCTTTCCGGTGCCGGTGTCATGATGGTCGGCAGGCCGAGTGAGCCGGAAAACGTGACGCTGACTAAACCCTTTTGGACAAACCCGTCCGTGTTGGAGCTTGCTGGCGACCGCGACCCGGTGGAGGTGATCATCGAGCGCGCCCGTGACACCGTCCTTGGCGCGATCGAAGAGGGCTGGAGGGGGCCGCCTTACGACCCGTTCGAACTCGCTGATTTGATGAACGTACCCGCGGTCCCGCGCGACGATCTGTATGACGCACGTCTCGTGGTTACCGAAGGAAACCGGGCGCGACTCGAGTTCAACCCGACCCGTCCTCGCGGACGGGTCCGTTTCACTATCGCCCACGAGTTGGCGCACACTCTCTTTCCCGACTTCAAGAAGGCAGCCCGCTATCGCTCCGGGCCGAAGTCCCGGCCCGATGAGTGGCAACTTGAGCTCCTGTGCAACATCGCTGCCGGCGAGCTTCTGATGCCGATCGGCAGCTTCCAGTCGCTCGAAGAGGAGCCGCTCAAGATCGAGCGCTTGATGGAGGCGCGGAAGAGATTCGAGGTTTCGACGGAGGCGTTGCTATTGCGCGTGGTTCATCTGACCGCGCGCCCGAGCGCGGTGTTCGCCGCCGCCCGTGTGGACGGCGACAACCCCGATTCGCCATTTCGCCTCGACTACGTGATCGGCTCACGGAGCTGGACGTCAGCTCTTCGTCGTGGGCTTCAGATCCCCGCGGCATCGGTATTGGGCGAGTGCACTGCCGTCGGCTACACCGCGAAGAGGCGCGAGAGTTGGCCCGGCGCCGGCGGCGAACTCGGCGTCGAATGTGTCGGGATCCCGCCCTATCCTGGCCAACGTTTGCCGCGGGTTGTGGGCCTGCTCCTCGATCAAGCCCGAGCGACGAAGCCGAACGAGATCACCGAACTCATCGGCGACGCGACCGACCCGCGCGGAGACGGGCCGCGGCTGATCGTACAGCTGGTCAATGACAAGACGCCAAACTGGGGCGGACCGTTCGCGCGGGCGCTTAAGTCCCGCTACCCCGCGGCGCAGACAGCCTTCCGCCTCTGGGCGCACGAGCCCGGTCACCTTCACCTTGGCCATGTCCACGTGGTCGACGTCAGCGACGAGATCGCCGTGGCGACGATGGTGGCTCAGAAGGGCTACGGCGCGTCAGTCAAGACCCGTGTCCGCTTCGCCGCGCTCCGTGACTCCCTCGCGCAGGTGGCGGCGATTGCCCGCACCCGCGGTGCGGCCGTCCATATGCCGCGAATTGGCACCGGCGAAGGCGGAGCCGCGTGGGCGATCATCCGCGAGCTGATCGACGACGAGCTCGTCCGAACCGGTCTAGACGTCACCGTCTACACGCTTCCGAACACCAAGTTGCGCGAGTCGGCCGCGCAGCTGGTCATCGGGGCATAGCGCCCCGAGAGCGTCCGATTCCCTACCTAGAATTCGTTAGCTATGCCACTTTCTCTCGTGGTCCTATCCGGGGCTGTCGCCACCGGCAAAACGACTCTCGCCGAGGACCTCGTTGCGCGCTACGACGCTAGCCGGATCGGCTCGCACGAGTTGCTTGTCGCCCGCCTGCCCGCGGGTGTTCCGCGTGACCGAGTCTCGCTCCAGGCCTTCGGGGAACAGCTAGACCAAAAGACCGGTGGCCGCTGGCTCGCGGACGACGTGGCCGTCACCACGAGCAGGCTCCCCGAGGACGCGATCGTCGTGGTTGACTCGGCGCGCATCCTCGGTCAAATCGAGGCCATGCGGCGTGCGTTCGGACGCCGCGTCACGCACGTCCATCTCTATGCGCCGGTCGATGAACTGCGCCGCCGCTACGGCCGCCGGCGTGGACGCGACCTACCGTCGTACGACGAGGTCCGTAGGAACCCGACCGAAGCGGCGATCGACTCACTGATTGAGGAGGCCGACGTCGTCATCGACACCTCCCGCTCGACCGCGGCAGACGTGACCGTACGTGCGGCGAGCCACCTCGGACTCACTGGTCGGGACACCGGGCGGCTGGTTGACGTCATCGTCGGAGGGCAATACGGCTCCGAGGGTAAGGGCCACGTCGCCTACCAGATCTCTCCCGCGTACGACTACCTGCTCCGAGTTGGCGGCCCGAACGCCGGCCACAAGGTGGTCTGGGACTCCGGACGCGTCTACACGCACAACCAACTACCGTCCGGCTCGCGGGCCACTGAGGCACACCTCTTGATAGGTCCGGGCGCGACGATCGACGTCCGCCGGTTGACCAACGAGATCGCCGACTGCGGGGTTGAGGTCGACCGGCTGACAATCGACGGCAACGCGATGATTATCGAGAACAAGGACATTGCTAAGGAGAAGGGTCTTGTCGGTGCGATCGGCTCGACCGGCAAGGGCGGCGGAGCGGCCGCGTCGAGACGGATCCTCCGTGGCAAGGACGTTCGGCTCGCGCGCGACGTGCGTGAACTGATCCCCTACGTCGGCGACGTGGCCGGGATCCTCGAAGGGGCTTATTCGCGTGGCGAGCGGATCCTGCTCGAAGGGACCCAGGGCACCGGCCTCAGTCTCTTCCAAGGGTTCTTCCCTTACGTCACCTCGCGCGACACGACCGTTAGCGGCTGCTTAGCCGAGGCGGGCATTGCGCCGACAAGGGTGCGCCGAGTGGTGATGGTCTGCCGCACCTACCCGATACGCGTTGGCAGCCCGCCGAAGTCGACGTCCGGTCCGATGGGGCAGGCGTTGTCGTGGGCCGAGATCGCGCGACGCTCGGGGCTCGACGTCGGGGAGTTGCGGAAGACCGAGCGCGGTTCGATCTCCGGCACGCGGCGTCGCGTCGCCGAGTTCGACTGGGTGCAGCTGCGGCGCGCGTCGGTGCTGAACAACCCGACCGACATCGCGCTGACGTTTGCCGACTACATCTCGGCCGAGAATCGCCGCGCTCGCCGCTTCGAGCAGTTGACCGAGGAGACGATCCACTTCATCGAGGAGGT
>JAWVDC010000014.1:0-4362 GCA_033857715.1 Gaiellaceae bacterium
CACGGACGCGCGTGAAAACGTGCTCCGGTTCTTTCTCGCGCAGACTGGCGCGACGAAGGCCCAGGTGCAGGCCGGGACCGACGCGGAGTAACCCGTGGACGTCTTCGGATTGTGGTTCGGCGGGCTCTGCGTCTTGCTCGGCCTGCTCTTCATCGCGCTCGAGGTCGAGTGGTGAACGAGATCCGCTTCCACGTCGACGGCGATCCGCGTCCTCAGCCGAAGAAGATGGCGTTCGCGCGAAAGACGCCGAGCGGCGGCGTGATCGCGCGAGTCTACGACACGGGCGGGGCGAACGGCTGGAAGGCGCTCGTCGCCGAGGCCGCGAAGCCGCATCGCCTCGCCGAGCCGATCGCCTGCCCGATCCGCGTCGATCTCCGCTTCTACTTCCGCCGACCCGATCGGCTGATGACGCGGAACGTTCCCGACGGCGAGCTCCCGCACCTCGGCAAATTCGACGTTGATAATCTAACCAAAGCAATTTTTGACACGCTCACGCAGCTCGGCCTCTGGCGTGACGACAAGCTCGTCTATCGGCTCTTCGTCGAAAAGTACTACGCGGCGAAGGGCGGGCGTCCGGGCATGGATGCAACGATCACCTGGGAGAGCGACGCGCAGCCGTGGCTCATCCCGCCAGCGAGGAACACGGCCGAGGTTCGGCCATTCTGAAGGAGGCACCATGGCAGGCAACGAGATCATGACGACGGGTACGCTCCACGGCCTCAAGCGCCAGATCGGCAAAATAGGTGGCGAATTCATCGGCTTCGCGATCACGACGCACGAGCTCGCGCTCTGGGACGAGTTTGTGAAGAACGCCGAGCAGTCGGTCGAGATCGTCATCCGGCCGGCGCAAAAGTCGCTCGACCTCGAGAAGGGGAAGGAGAACGGCAAGGGGGATCCGGGGGTCGAGACGGCGGCGCGTGGCGTGGGGAAGGGGAGCAAGGCGGCGTCGGGCTCGCATCAAGCTCAGGATTGAACGCCCGCCGTGACGATCCTCCGCCTCCCCGACGTCCGCGCGCGGACCGGCATCAGTCGCACGCGCATCTACCGGCTCGAAGCCGAGAAGCGCTTCCCGTCGCGGATCCGCCTCGGCCCGAATAGCGTCGGCTGGTTGGAGAGCGAGATCGACGAGTGGATCGCAGCGCGGGTGCGCGAGTGCCGCTTACCCCGCGGCGAGGATCTCGCGCAGCCGATTCGCCCAGAGAGCTAACGCTTGGCGCATCTCCTCGACATACCGGTACCGGTTGTAGATCCCGCTGACGCCGCCGGCGACGTGATCGAGCACCGCGTCGATGATGTGCGGCTCGACGCCGAGCTCGGCCATGCGCGTCGCGGCCGTGCGCCTGAGATCGTGCAGACGGAAGTCGGCGGGTACGCCCTCGGCTTTCCGGATCTCCTTCAGCACGAACCAGAAGTTGTTGAGCGCGTGCTTGCCGTCCGTGGTGAAGACGAGCGGCCCGAGGTCCTTCGCCTCGGCGAGGATCTCGCGGGCGAGGTCGGAGAGCGGCACGGGATGGAGGCGCTTCTCCTTCGTCGGGGATGTCCAGAGCGCCCGCTCGGCGTCGATCTCGGCCCAGAGCATGTAGCGCGCCTGGCCGCGGCGCTGAGCCGTTACGAGGAGGAGGCGCGCGAGCTGGCCGTAGGGCCAATCGATTGCGACCGCGGCCTTCCAGATCGCCCGGAGCTCGGGGTCCGTGTAGACGCGATCGCGGGCGACCTTGGCGCCGGGCGCGCGAATCGCCGAGCATGGATTGGCGTCGACGAGCTCGCGCTCGAGCGCGTAGCGGAAGAAGCCCGACAGGTAGGCGAGGACGGCATTCGCCCGCTGCGGGAAGCTCGCGGAGACGCGGTCGAGGAGATCGATCAGGTCGCGGCGGGTGACGTCCGAGACGAGCATCTCGCCGAGCGCCGGCTTGATGTACTTCCGGACGGCCGACTCGACGTTCTGGCGCGAGCTCTTCACCCAGGTCGTCGTCTTCATCCAGGCGTCGATTGCATCGCCGACCGTCGGCATGTCGGCACGGAGGCGCTTCGGGTGGCGCCCGCTGGCGAGCGTCTCGATTGCCGACCGGGCCTTTGCCCTTGCCGCGGCCACGCCGAGGGCAGGGAAGGGGCCGAGCGTCGCCCTGAGCGGCTTCCCGTGCAGACGGCCGACGACCGTCCAGCTCTTCTGGCCGTGATCGGTCACGCGAAGCGAGAGGCCGGGCACGAGCGCATCCCAGACGTCGTATCGTTTGCCGGCCGCAGCGGGCCCGAGGCGCCGCACTTTGACGTCGGTCAGCGTCTCGCGGGGCATGAAGTGGGATCGGGTGGGGTTAGCGCCGGGTCTTTTGATCGCTATGGCTGGAGGGGCGCGCGAGGGTCGTCGCTACACCCGCAACGCCTACTGCCGCAAGGAGAAACCGCGCTGTGATGGGACATGTCGGAATCGGTCGGGATGCCGCTGATTCACAATGGAAATGTAGCCGCTCGCAGGGAAAAGCGCCCGAAATTCGGGCTGAATCGGCGCAGCCGCCGAGCGGGGTCAGCTTCCGGTGAGCGGACGCAAGGCTCCGACCCCGTACGCCGGCGAGCTGAAGCCGCCTCCACCACCGGCGCCGCCTCGCCTTCGCGACGTCACGACGGACCGCACCGAGGCGGCGAAGCGCACGGCCGCCGAGCTCGCGCGCGAGTGGCGCGGTGAGATTGACGGCCTGAAGAAGGCCGCCGCCGGGCACGGCAACGCGCTCCAGCTCGACCTCCTCGAGTCGTTCATCACCGACCTGCTCGACGCGTTCGACGTCGAGGGCTGGAGGCGACCATGACCGACGACCGCTGCATCTGGCGCTACCCGGCGGGCGATCGTCGTCAGCTCGTCTGTCAGCACGGGCACAGCCCCATTCTCGTTTTCGCGGACGAGGCCGGTCGCATGCCGCTCCTCCGCCAGCTCGCGCGTGAGGGGCGCCTCGTCGGTGCCGCTCTCCTCGAGGCCGAGCAGCTCGAGGTGTCGGCGTGAAGCGCGAAGCTGTCAACCATCCGCACCACTACAGCCACGGCCGCGCGATCGAGCCGATCGCCGCAATCGACGACTGGGGCCTCGGTTTCTGTCTCGGCAACACCGTCAAGTACATCTCGCGCGCCGGCCGTAAGAACGGCGCCGATCCGGTCGAGGACCTGCGAAAGGCCCGCTGGTACCTCGACCATGAGATCGAGCGCCTCACCAAGCTGCGAGGGAAGCGATGAAGATCGAGGTTCTCGATCACGGCTACGTCGAGCTGATCGAGTCGTGGGGCTCCGACGAGCGGATCATCGAGGCCGCGCGCATGTCGACCGGCAAGGGCTTCCTCGGGTGGGGCGACCGGTATCAATGCACGGAGTGCCGCTCCATCTCGGCTGAGCAGGAGCCGTGGGCCGTGGCGCGCTGTCCGCTCCATCCGGATGCGACGGTCGCGAAGCTGCCCGGTGACGAGAAGCTCCTCCGCTTCCTCTGGCAGAACTCGCACGCGACGCCCTTCGAGATGGGCGGCCTGGTGCTCGAAGTGCAGGCGCCGATCTTCGTCTTCCGCGAATGGCATCGCCACCGGACGCAGTCCTACAACGAGCTCTCCGCGCGCTACACGCCGCTCCCCGACGTGAACTACGTGCCGACCGTCGAGCGGCTGATGCTGAACGCCGGCGGCTCGAACAAGCAGGCGGGGACGACTGCGGGCTCGGAGCAGATCACCGAGAGGGCAGCCGAGGAGTTTCGCCAGCGCCTGACGAAGATCTACGGGGAGCAGGAGCTCCTCTACCAACGCGCGCTGAACATCCTCGGCGTTCCGAAGGAACTCGCGCGGATCCATCTTCCTGTCGGCCGCTACAGCCGAATGCGCGCGAGCGCGAACCTCCGCAACTGGCTCGCCTTCCTGACGCTCCGCATGGCTCCGAACGCGCAGTGGGAGATCCGACAGTATGCCAACGCGGTGAGCGAGATCGTCGCCGGCGCCTTCCCGCGGACGCATGCGCTGTTCGGGGAGGCGCGCACGGCGTGATCTACCCGACCACGTGCCGCTGGTGCGGCGAAGCCGACGTCTACTGGTTGAAGCACGACGTCACGAAGCGCCTCGCTCCGATCGACGTCCAGCCCGTCACGAACGGCAACCTCTCGATCTCGCGCGAGCTCGGCATCTACCGGATGTACGACGCCGGCGACGAGGCGAAGGGCTTGCCGAGGCACGTGAACCACTTCAGCACGTGCGCCGCGGTGAAGAAGCAGCGCGAGGAGCGCGCGCAGCGGAAGCGACAGGCGGTGTCGGCGTGAGGGGTCTCGTCGCCTATCAGGACTTCCTCTCGCGGAAGTCTCAGCTCGACGACGACGCGGGTTTCTCGCCGCTATGGCTGCCCGAC
>JAWVDC010000015.1:0-13102 GCA_033857715.1 Gaiellaceae bacterium
ACCGGCCAGACCGGACTGACTGGCCCGACCGGCCCGCAGGGTCCGACCGGCGCGACTGGCGTCCAGGGCCCGACCGGCCAGACCGGTCTGACTGGCCCGACTGGCCCGCAGGGTCCGACCGGCGCGACTGGCGTCCAGGGCCCGACCGGCCAGACCGGACTGACTGGCCCGACTGGCCCGCAGGGTCCGACCGGCGCCACCGGCGTCCAGGGCCCGACCGGCCAGACCGGTGCGCAGGGTCCGACCGGCCCGCAGGGTCCGACCGGCGCCACTGGCCTCCAGGGCCCGACCGGAGCGACTGGCCTCACTGGCCCGACCGGCCCGCAGGGCCCGACCGGCGCCCAGGGTGCTCAGGGACCGACTGGTCCGCAGGGTCCGACCGGCGTGCAGGGAGCGCCTGGCCCGGCCGGCCCGCAGGGTCCGACCGGCGTCCAGGGCCCGGCAGGCCCGGCAGGCCCGGCTGGCCCGGCTGGCCCGGCTGGCCCGACCGGCGCACAGGGACCGGCAGGCCCGCCCGGACCGTCAGGCCCGCCCGGACCGCAGGGTGCGGCTGGCGACATCGTGTGGACGGGCGGCGGCGTCGTCACCACCAACGCAAGCGACTCGTACGTCGCCTACGGCGAGAACCTCATCTCGGGCACCGAGGGCGACGTCGAGATGCCGTTCCCGCACTCCGGAACGATGTCCAACCTCCAGGTCTACCTCACGACGGCTCCGGGAGCGGGCAACAGCTGGACGCTCACGGTCGACGTGAACGGGACGGCTACCGCTCTCACCTGCACGATCGCCAACGCCGCGACGAGCTGCACCGACTCGTCCCTCGTGACCATCACCGCCGGAGACCTGATCGATCTCCGCGTGACGCCGGTCGGCTCGCCCGCACTCACGCGGCTCGGCTGGTCCGCCACCGTCACGCCCTAAGTGGCTTCCGCGAGTCGCGGGGGATGCTCAGAACGCGAGCGGACGTTGAGCGGGATAGCCTCCTGACATGACCATGGCTCTCGGGTGGATCGTTCTGCCGCTCGTCCTAGGACTGCTTTCGCTGGGGTGCGGGCTCTTGCTCGAGACCGTGAGCGGGATGAGGCTGCCGGGGACGCTCCTGCTCCCCGGCGGCTTCATCGTCGTCTCGCTCGCGGCGTACTTCGCGCACATGGCCGACCTCACGGCGCCGCTGCAGACGCCGTTCGTCGTCGCGCTCTCGCTCGCCGGTTACGGCGTGTCGCGGCCGTGGACGCGCTTTCGCCTCGACGGCTGGCTCGCCGGCGCCGCCACCGGCGTGTACGCGGCGTTCGGCGCTCCCGTCCTGCTGACGGGAAACGCCGGGTTCACGGGGTACATCCGGCGCGACGACACCGCCACGTACATGGCCATGCTCGACCGGGCCTCGAACCACGCGTACAACATCGACGGCCTCCACTCGTCGACGTACAAGGCCGTTCTGCACTTCGGCTACGTCTTCGGATACCCGCTGGGCTCGCTGCTTCCCCTCGACGTCGGCCAGACGATTCTCCAGGTCGACCCGATCTGGCTCTGGCAGCCCTACCTGACCTTCCTCGCCGTTCTCATCGCTCTGGGCCTCTACCAGCTCGCCTCCGGGATCCTCGAGTCCCGGGCGCTCCGAGCCTGCGTGGCGTTCTTCGGCGCCCAGGCGGCGCTCATGTACGGCTACGCGGCCTGGGGAGGAGTCAAGGAGCTGTTCGTGCCGAGCGTCCTGCTCTTCGCGGCATGCCTGATCCCGCGCGTGCGGGACGGTGGCCCGCGGGAGGTGATCCCGCTTGCCGCGGCGTCGGCGGCTGTCATCAGCGGTCTGAGCATCGGCGGTGGCATCTGGATCGTCCCGATTCTCGTCGTGAGCCTGACTGTGCTCCTTCTCAGCCGGCCGATGGATGACGTGCTGCTGAAAATCGCGGTCTACGTCGTCTCGGCGGGCGTCCTCTCGATCCCGATCCTCTCGGTGGGCCTCCGCCGGCTGTTCCACATCGGCAAGTTCCTCAAGGGCCCAGGAGGCGAGACCGGGAACATCACGCGGCCGCTGAGCTGGTGGCAGATGTTCGGCATCTGGCCGAGCGGCGACTTCCGCGATCCGCCGACGAGCCCCACGGTGACGCACATCCTTGCGCTCGTCGTCGGCCTGGCGGCTGTGTTCGCGGTCGTGATGGCGTGGCGGCGTGCACGGTGGGAGGTCGTCGCGGTGCTCGCAACGGGCGTGTTTGCGTGTCTCATCTACGTCGGGCAGGCGTCCGCGTGGGTGGCGGGCAAGGCGCTCGCTTCGTCTTCGCCGCTCATCCTCGGAGTCGCCCTCGTCGGTGTGGCCTTGGCGATCGACGGTCGTCGTCGAATGGAAGTCGCGGGAGCCGGGGTGGCGGTCCTCGTGGTGATCGCCGGAGCAGTCCTCTGGTCGAACGCCCTGCAGTACCACGCGGTGCTCCTGTCTCCCACGTCGCGGCTCATGGAGCTCGAGAAGATCAGCTCGAAGTTCAGCGGGCACGGACCGGCGCTTCTAGCCGAGTTCGAGCCGTACTCCGCCCGCCACTTCCTCCGGGGGCTCGACGGCGAGGCGACGAGTGAGTTGCGGGTGCACGCCGACTGCCTCCGCCCCGGTTCGCCTCTCACCACCAACGTGGTCCTCCCTCGGAGCGGGAGCTGTCATGAAGCCGATTTCGGAACGTCGCCGAACGTGGACGAGATCCGCCTCGACCAGCTCGTGCGGTACCGGACGTTGATCACGCGCCGCACGGGCATCGAGAGCCGGCCGCCGTCGATCTATGCCCGGGCGTCGTGGCAAGGGCGCTACTACGACGTCTGGCATCTGAGCGCGGACCCGTCCACGATCATCGAGCACATGTCCCTCGGGAGCCGTTTCCAGCCCGCTGCGGTGCCGGACTGCGCCAAGGTGATGGATCTCGCCGCTCGCGCCGCTGCCGTGCACGGTGTCCTCGCGACCATCGCCCGTCCGCCGGCGATCGTGATCGAGGGGGACGGCCATATCGGGGTTCCGAACGGAGGGTTCTACGGATACGGGCAATCGCCGAACCTCTTCACGGCGACGAATGCGTATCAGGTGCCGTTCACGTTCCGTGTTCCGTCGACCGGCGTCTACAACGTCTGGGTCGGCGGCTCGTTCAGCAACACGCTGACGGCGTATCTCGACGGGCGAAAGGTCGGGAGCCAGGAGAACCAGACGGAGTGGCCCGGGAACTTCCTCGACTTCGGCTCCGCGTCCTTGCGTAAGGGGACGCATACGCTCTTCATCAAGCACAGCGGCCCCGACCTCGGCCCCGGCACCGGGGCGCAGCAGCCATTCGGCGCTGGGCCGTTCGTGGTCTCGCAGAGCGTCAGCTCGAATGACATCACCTACGTCAAGCCGAGCAACGCTCACTCGCTCTGCGGTAAGAGCCTCGACTGGATCGAAGCGCTACGCGGCTGAGTCGCGCGCTGCTCACTGACCCGCCTAGCGATCGGCGGCGCGGGCAGTCGAGGGCTTGCTCGTTGCTGCGGTGCCGTGCGCGATCTGAATGAAGGAGACCGCATTCGGTGCGCACTACGCAGCTCGCCCCAGGTGGATAGAGCGAGCCAGCTCCTTCCTTCCTACCTAGCGCCATGAAAGGTTGACCGCGCTCTCTCAGGCGCGGGCCGTCAGTCAGTCAGGCGCATCGCTTCGGCCACACGTCATCGCGCCGAGTCAGCGCGCCGCAACTTCCGTTAGGAGGTCTTAGCTGACGGGGCGGATCTTGCCCGAGCGGGCGAGCGTCACGGCCTGAACCGGGCTCTGACCGAAGATCTCGATCTGGGCGTTGACGCCTGGGAAGGCGAGGTAAACCGTCCGCGGCCGGTGGGGATCGACATAGATGACGCCTCCACCAGGAGCGTTCGTCACAGTCGCGTGCTTCTTGTGCGCCTCGAGCTTCAGCCCGTTCACGGCCTGCGTGAAGGGATACGTGGCGATGTCGAGGTAGTCGCCGGCCGCTCCGAGCGATACCGACTTCGGCAGGTAGCGGACGTAGACGTAGCCGTCCACCGTGCGGCGGAACTCGTACCGGTAGCCGCGCTTCGGGCCGGCCCAGTAGAACTGCTGGCCCATGACCAGGGACTGTGCCCCGAGTCCGCTCGACGAGAGGAACCTCGCCGTGTACGGCTTGTAGTGGCCAACCCCCCCGGGGCCGTTGCCCTTCTTGTTGTTGTCGTTGCGGAGGAGGAAGAACAGTCCAACGCCGACAGCTACGACCAGCACGACGACCAGCAGAACGATGCCGAGCACGTTCTTTGCCAGGGGCTGACGATTGTCGCTTTCAGCGGCCACGAGGCCCCATTTGTACCACACGGTCCATGGGTGTCAAGCGACAACCGTCGCTGCTGGCGGGGTCAGCCGCGTACGAGAGGCTTGTATTTGATGCGATGCGGCTCGAGCGCTTCGGGGCCGCGCGTCTCCTTCATCCAGTCGACGAATTCGGCCCATGAGCCCTCGTGCCAGATCGTCTCGCTGTTTCCCTCGAACGCGAGGATGTGAGTGGCGACGCGGTCGAGGAACCAGCGGTCATGGGTGATGACGACGGCGCAGCCGGCGAAGTCGAGGAGCGCCTCCTCTAGGGCGCGCAGCGTGTCGACGTCGAGGTCGTTCGTCGGCTCGTCGAGGAGCAGGACGTTGCCGCCGGACCGGAGGAGCTTCGCGAGGTGGACGCGGTTGCGCTCGCCGCCCGAGAGGTCGCCGACGCGCTTCTGCTGGTCGCCTCCGCGGAAGTTGAACCAGCTCGTGTACTGCCGCGAGTTGATCTCCTTCTTGCCGAGGAGGATCGTGTCGAGGCCGCCGGAGATCTCTTTCCAGACGGTGCTCGCCGGGTCGAGGTCGGCGCGAGCCTGGTCGACGTACGCGAGTTGGACGGTGTCGCCGACCCGCAGCGTCCCCTCGTCGGGCTGCTCCTCGCCGGCGATCATCCGGAACAAGGTCGTCTTGCCGGCGCCGTTCGGGCCGACGACTCCGACGATCCCGGCCGGCGGCAGCGAGAAGGTGAGGTCCTCGTACAGGAGCTTGTCTCCGTAGCCCTTCTTCACGCCGGTCGCGTCGATCACGACGTCGCCGAGACGCGGGCCGGGCGGGATATGGATCTCGACCTTGTCGAGCCTGACGTCCTGCTCGTCGGCGAGGAGCTTCTCGTAGGAACCGAGGCGCGCCTTCGCCTTCGCATGCCGCGCCTTCGGGCTCTGGCGGACCCACTCGAGCTCGCGCGCGAGCGTGCGCCGGCGCGCCGACTCCGTCTTCTCCTCGATCGCGAGCCGCGCCTGCTTTTGCTCGAGCCAGGAGGAGTAGTTGCCCTGGAACGGGATGCCCTTGCCGCGGTCGAGCTCGAGGATCCAGCCCGCGACGTTGTCGAGGAAGTACCGGTCATGGGTGACCGCCACGACGGTGCCCTTGTAGTCCGCGAGGAAGCGCTCGAGCCAGAGGACCGACTCGGCGTCGAGGTGGTTCGTGGGCTCGTCGAGGAGCAGCAGGTCGGGCGCGGAGAGGAGCAGCCGGCAGAGCGCGACGCGGCGGCGCTCGCCGCCCGAGAGCGTGGCGACGTCGCGGTCGCCGTCGGGGCAGCGCAGCGCGTCCATCGCGTGGTCGAGCTTGTCGTCGAGCGACCATGCGTCGGCGCGGTCGATCTTGTCCTGCACCTTCGCCTGCTCGGCGAGGAGCGTGTCGAAGTCTGCGTCCGGCTCGGCGAATGCCGCGCTGATCTCGTTGAAGCGGTCGAGAAGGTCGCGCGTCTCGCGCACGCCGTCCTCGACGTTCTCGCGCACCGTCTTCTTCGGGTCGAGCTCCGGCTCCTGCTCGAGGAGCCCCGCGGTGGCGCCGGGCGCGAGCTCGGCGACGCCGGAGGAGGGCTCGTCCTTCCCGGCCATGATCTTGAGGAGCGTCGACTTGCCGGCGCCGTTCGGGCCGAGCACGCCGATCTTCGCTCCCGGCAGGAACGAGAGCGAGATGTTCGCGAGGACCTGCCGGTCGGGCCCGTAGAACTTGTCGGCCCGGTACATCGTGTAGACGTATTCCGAAGACATCTCGTGCGAGAGTAGTGGCGTGGCGGGTTGTTGCAGCGGTGGGTACGAGCGGATGTTCAGCGCGAAGCAGGCCCGGCTCGACGCGCGGCGGTATCGCACGCACGGCGTGCGTGGGACGGCGCGAGACCTCGTGGAGCTCGCCGGCGACGTCACCGGCACGTCGGTGCTCGAGGTCGGCGGCGGCATCGGAGCGATCGCGATCGAGCTTCTCGCCTCCGGGGCCGAGCGCGCGACGGATGTCGAGCTGTCGACCCAGTACGAGGAGGAGGCGCAGAAGCTCCTCGCCGAGCGCGGGTTGAGCGACCGTGTCGAGCGCCGCCTCGGTGACTTCGCCGAGGATCCGGGCGAGCCGCACGACGTCGTCGTCATGCACCGCGTCGTCTGTTGCTATCCCGACGTCGACGCGCTCGTCGGTGCAGCAGCCGCGGGTGCGCGGCGCCGGATGGTGCTCACGTATCCGCAGGAGCGCTGGTACACGCGAGTCGGGTTCCGCGCCATCAACCTCTTCATGCGGCTCCGGGGGTCGGAATTCCGCGCTTTCGTCCATCCGGTGGCGCGTATCTCTGCCGCGGCGCGGGCGAAGGGGCTCGCGCTCGGCGAGCGGCGGCCGCGCGGGCTCTTCTGGGAAAGCGCCGCGTACGAGCGGCTAGGGTGAGGCATGGAACCGAGAGACGACGAGCACGAATCCGACCCGCTCGAAGGCGACCTCTGGCCGGGCGAGGCGAAGCTCGAAGACGACGCCGAGGACGAAGACGGCGACGACGACGGCGACGACAGCTAGGGCGTAAAAGCCCAGATCTGCCTCGTCCCGCCGCCGGCGATGACGAGGCTCGTCCCGGTTGCCACCGCGCACGGGTCGGAGAGCGAAACGGGCAGACGTGCGGCGACTCTCGACTTGCCGGTGCGCGGGTTGATCGCGAGGATCGTGCGCCCGCCGACGAGGTAGAGCGTGCCGTGCAGCGCGGCAAGCGCGGCGTGCGCTTCCGGCCTCGGGAGGGTCCCGATGCGGCGGAGGCTCCCTCCGAGCGGGAACGCGTAGATCGCGCGGCTCGTCCCCGAGGTCGTCAGGCCGCCGGCGACGTAGATCGTGCGCCCGATCGCGGCCACTCCGGCATAGCGCGTGCCGAGCGGTAGGCGGGCAACGACGATCGGTGCGTCCGACGCGGAGTAGAGGAGGATCGCGTTCGCGAACTCGGTGCCCGTGTACCCGCCGACGAGGTAGGCCCGGCCGCCGATCGCGACCGCGCCGAGATCCGAGAGAGGCTCCCCGATGGGAATCGCGTATGTGGCCGCCCCGTCCGCGGGATCGAGCCGCACGACAGTCGGCTCCGAGACGGCCGATCCGCCGCCGAAGTTGTACACCGCCCCGTTGAGCACCGTTGCGGCCGCGTCGTGCGTCGGCTGCGGCAGATGCCCGACGACCCGGAGCCTCTCCGGAGGGCCGGCGAGAATCGTGTCGATCGAGCTCTCCCCAACGAGGCCGCCGATGATCATCAGCCGCCCGTCCGGCAGCGCCACCGCGGACGCTTTGGAGATCGGCTGCGGCAGGGAGCCGATCCGCTTCAGCGTCGGATGGTGCTTCGCCGCCGGGGGCTTCGGCGCCGCGCCGCCGCAGCCCGCGGCGAGAAGCGTGAGCGCCGCGAGTGCGAGGAGTCGCCTAGCCACTCAGGTGAATGTGACCGATCACGCCGTCGCCTGCGTCGTTCTCCGTCCAGGTGGCCTTGACGGAGCGGTTCTCGCCGTTCGGCATCCGGCACGTCCCGCTGAAGTCCGCCAGGCCGATGTTCGTGACCGTCCCGCGGCAGATGTCCCCACTCGGGAGGTACTCGAGCTGGAAAGACGTGTTCCGGAGCTGCCGCGTCGTGACGAGGAGATCGGCGCGGACGATGAGCCTCTGCACGCCTTTCGCCTCGCCGACGAACGAGACGATCTGCGTGAGGTTCGTCCCGTTCTGGATCACCCGTCCGGTCAGCCGCTCGCGGATGTTCGTCGCATTCCAGATCGGTGCTGCGTGGTAGAGCGGCCCCACGATGACGAGCGGCACGGCGACGCCGGTCACGATCCCAGCGACCGCGACGCCGGCCGAGCGCACTGCCTGATGCGCGAACCGCCACACGAGGAGCATGAGCACCGAGGCGATGCTGAGGCCATAGATGACCGCGAGCCACCAGACGCCGCGGTCGGTGCCCGACATCACGCCGTGGAGCGAGGCGAGCGTCCATACGGCGAAGTTCGCGTAGTGGGCCTTCCGCCAGAACGAGTACGGAAGCCGTTTGCGGTAGTGGTTCGTGACCGCGAGCGCGAGGAGGAGCTCAGCGGCGGCGATCCCGAGCCCTGTCCACAGCGGCCGGTAGTTCGCCACGAACGGCACCACGAGATCGAGGATCGAGAACGGGAGGAACGAGTCGAGGGCGATCGTCACGACGTGGGTCCCGATGAGCGCGCCGACGAGGAGGCCGCCGAAGCGATGGACGTCCTCGACCGAGAAGCGCGGCCACCGCTCGCTGCGCGCCTTGCCGCCCATCGACAACCCGATGCAGACGACGACGCCGAGGATGACGTACGCCGCGATCCCCGACGCTCGCGTCGCGTACCAGAGCGCCGGGCTCGAGCTCACGTGCACGCGAGCGCCCCCTTCCATAGCGCGCTCTCGACGATCGCGCCGTCGAGCGCGACGAAGCGCCCGGGGATGCCGCGCTCGTCTAGCCACGCGGGGCCGTCCTCGGCGAGGAGGAACGCCGTCTTCGCCGCGACGTCCGCGGCGAGGCAGCTCGAGCCCGACGCCGTGACCTGCTCCCACGGGGAGTTGCTCGGCGCGCCTGTGCGCGGGTCGACGAGATGGCGCCCGCGCGAGGCGATGCCGCTCGTCGCGAGCCCGCCCTCGACGACTCGGATCGCCCCGCCATGCGGGAGCGCAACGTCGACCGGGCCCCGCACCGCGATGTCGCCGCCGGCCGAGACGAAGCCTTGATCCCCGACTAGCTCCGCGGCCGCATCGACGGCCAGTGACTTCACGACGCCGTTGAGGTCGAGCGCCAGGCCGGACGGGCGCGAGAGGACGCGACCGGCGAGCTCTAGCTCGCGCCACCGCCCGCAGAGCGTCGGATCGACGAGCCCGCCCGTCTCGACCGCGACGTCGAGCGCGACGCCGAGCGCCTGCGCGAAGAGCGGCGAGACGGCGAGAACGGGCGCATCCGAGCCGTTGACGCGTGAGATCTCCGACTCGGGGCGGAAGAGGCTGAACGCGGTCTCCCACTCCTCGAACACCGCCGCAACGGCGTTGGGCTCCGCGCCCGAGACGGCGATCTCGCAGCCCATCGCCTCGAAGCGGTGCGCGATCACGACGTCGAGGTGGCGACGGACGGCGGCTGCACGGCGGGCTCGATGACGCCGCCCTCCGCGATGCTGCGCTTGACGGCGCGCTGGAACGAATGTGGCGCCCCGAGCGGCTTCGCCTTCGTCTTCGTATGCCCGGGCGCATGGATTCTCGCGCCCACGAACGCGACGCCGAAGACGAGTAGCGTGCCCGACGCGATGACCGCCTTCGCGTTCCGCGCCCGCGTCCGTGCCTGATCGATCCGGGAGTCCATAGTCACGTCGTCTCCTATACGACGCTCAGGGTGCCCTGAGCACATGAGGGCGGTATGTGAGGGCGATTACCATGGTCACGTGGCAGTAGACACCGCTACGAAGCTTGACGCGCGCACGCTCCGCGCGGATTTCCCGATCTTCGAGCAGGAGTTCCACGGCAAGCCGCTCGCCTTCCTCGACTCGGCCGCCAGCTCGCAGAAGCCGCGCCAGATGCTCGAGGCGATGAACCGCTTCTACGAGACGTCGTACGCGAACGTCCATCGCGGCGTCTACGAGCTCGCCGAGCGCGCGACCGAGGGCCTCGAGCACGCACGCGAGCGCACGCGGGCATTCCTCAACGCGCCGTCGACGCGCGAGATCATCTTCGTCCGCAACGCGACCGAGGCGATCAACCTCGTCGCGTACGCGTGGGGTCTGTGGAACCTCAAGGCCGGCGATCTCGTCGTCGTGACCGAGCTCGAGCACCACTCGAACTTCGTCCCGTGGCAGTACATCGCGGGGAAGACGGGCGCCGAGCTCCGGCTCCTGCCGCTCGACGACCACGGCGAGCTCGACCTCTCCGGCCTCGACGCGATCGCGCGCGAGGGGAACGTCCGCGTCGTAGCGACGAACCTCGTCTCGAACTCGCTCGGCACGATCAACCGACTCGACAAGCTCGTGCCGTGGGCGCACGAGCAGGGCGCGATCTTCGTCTGCGACGCCGCCCAGGCCGCGCCGCACATGAAGCTCGACGTCCAGGCGCTCGGCGTCGACTTCCTCGCCGTCTCCGGCCACAAGATGTGCGGGCCGAGCGGCGTCGGCGTCCTCTGGGGCAAGGCCGAGCTGCTGCAGAAGATGGAGCCGTTCATGACCGGCGGGCACATGATCTCCTCCGTCCGCACGGACAAGACGACGTGGGGCGAGCTCCCGCACAAGTTCGAGGCCGGCACGGCGCCGATGGCCGAGGCGGTCGGGCTCGGGGCGGCGATCGACTACCTCGAGGCGATCGGCCTGGAGAACATCGCGGCGCACGAGCACGAGCTCACCGAGTACGCGCTCGGCAAGCTCTCGGAGCTTCCGGGCATCACGCTCTACGGGCCGCCGGCCGACCGGCGCGCCGGGATCGTCTCCTTCAACCTCGAAGGGATCCATCCCCACGACGTTGCGCAGATCCTCGACCTCTCGGGCGTCGCGATCCGCGCCGGCCACCACTGCTGCCAGCCGCTCATGCAGAAGCTCGGCGTCGCCGCGACGAACCGCGCGAGCTTCTACCTGTACACGATTCCCGAGGAGATCGACCAGCTCGTCGAAGGCCTCTACGCCGCCCGTAAGGTGTTTGCATGAGTTCTCACGTCACTGGGGCGACGGCGTCGTCGGCCTTTCGCGGAGCTCGGCTCCGTCGGGCGGGAGCGAAAGGCGGCCAGTGGCGTGAGCTTTGATCAGATGTATCGCGAGGTCATCCTCGACCACTACAAGAACCCGCACGGCCACGGGACGATCGAGGATCCGGATGCCGAGGCGGATGGCCAGAACCCGCTCTGCGGCGACGAGGTGTCCATCTACGTCGCGTTCGGCGAGGACGGCGAGACGATCGACGAGGTGAAGTTCTCCGGCCGCGGCTGCGCGATCTCGCAGGCGGCGACGTCGATGCTCATGGACATGGCGACCGGCCGCACCGCGACCGACGTCGCGACGATGGACAAGGACGAGCTGCTCGAGGAGATCGGGATCCCGCTCACGCCGGTGCGCCTCAAGTGCGCGATGCTCGGCCTCACGACGCTCAAGGTCGCGCTGCACAAGGCGAAGGGGACTCCGCTCCCCGAGGGCCTCGCCGGCTTTGGCGAGCTCGAGCTGAAATAACCATGGCCGAGCTCGAGGTCGCCGATGCGGACTCGTTCCCGCCCGGCTCGTCGAAGATCGTCCGCGACGGCGCTCTGTGGGTCGGCGTCTACAACTGCGGCGGAACCCTCTACGCGATCGAGGACCGCTGCTCGCACGACGACGGCCCGCTGTGCGAAGGCGACTGGGATCAGGAGGAGTGCTGGGTCGTGTGCCCGCGCCACGGCTCGCAGTTCGAGCTCGCGACCGGCGTGCCGCGCTCGCTGCCGGCGACGGAGCCGGTGCCGACGTATCCGGTGCGCATTGCCGACGGCAAGGTCCTCGTCGAGCTTCCCTGACGCCGGTTAGCCGCTCAGCGAGTCGTTCCGCACCCACGCGAGGCAGCACGCCCCGCCGCGGGAGACCCGGTGCAACCGGTCGCCGTCGCGTCCGATCACCCAGATGCTGGCATTCGTCCCCTTCCGCGACACGAATGCCAGACGCTCACCGTTCGGCGACCAGGTGAGCTGGTACGGAGACAGACAGCCTGAGCCCGCAACGACGCAGGTGCGAATCGTGGTCGTCTTGCCGGCGAGCGTGCTGATGCGGAACGACGACGGGTGGTCGCTCGTGGCCGGCGTGTAGGCGACCGACTTGCTGTCGGGCGCCCACGCGAGTGGGAAATGCATATAGCACCCATAGTCTGCGCTTCCCCGGCAGGTGGAGATGCGGTGGAGGTGGGAGCCGTCGGGACGCATGATCTCGATGCCGGGCAAGCGTGCGGGCCCCGTCACCTGCGGGAGCCACGGGATACGAGCGTCGCTCCGGTAGAAGGCGATTAGCTGGCCGTTCGGCGACCACACGGGACCGGTGTCGACGGCGCATCCCCGCGAGTCCGACTCGGGCATGGCCAGGCGGCAGTTCGGCTGCGTCAGCTGCCGGACTCCCGACCCGTCGGCGTTCGCGATCCAGATGGCGCCTGGTGGGATGTAGCCCGACCGGCTCGGCCAGCCGCCGGAGATGTTGAAAATGAGCCTGCGCCCGTCAGGCGACCACCTCGGCTCTCCCACACCCTGCCCGCAGCGCTTGACGCCGCAGACCGTATGAAGGCCGCTGCAGTCGGCGTTCATCACCTCGATCGCCGCGTATCCGCCCTCGCTGACGAAGGCGATCCTTCGGTTGTCGGGTGACCAGGCGAAGCTGTACCAATGGCAGTAGTACGAGCACGACGCGATCCGCTGCGGCGGGCCCCCTCCGGGCACCCAGACGTAGAAGCCGGGCTGCTCCGCGTCAGCGCCCGTTCCCGTCATCGTCGCCGGCCGGCGGAAGAAGAGGACGCGTGAGCCGTCGGGCGACCAGGTGGCGCCGTACTCGGACGTAGGGCTCGAGGTCAAGTCGCGGAGGCGTCCACTCGGGGTGGCGGCGACGAGCTCTTTGTTGTCGACTCCAAACCCGACCGTCCGGCCTCCGGCGACGAAGACGATGGATCCCGGCCCCCGCACCGCAGAGCCTCCCGACGACCCGCAGGCCGATAACGTGGCCGCCGCGAGGACTGCGGCGGCGAGCGCCAGTACGCCTCTCATCACGGCAAACGTACGACACCGGAGGGAGAATCGTCACATGCTCCCACCGCGGGTCTTGGACATCCCATAGCTACGGAGCAGTGACGGCCCACGTG
>JAWVDC010000016.1:0-5205 GCA_033857715.1 Gaiellaceae bacterium
TCCCGCCGTCAGTCATGTTGAAGTAGAGCCAGGTGCCGGATTGGCTCGCCGAATGCTGCAATCCCTGCGGCGACGACGACACACGCATGCAGTCGAATGCGGATGCGACGCCCGTCAGGGAGAGTGCGAGAACAGCCACCCCGGCGAGCACTGCAAAGCGATGCTTCATCTAGATCTCCCTTCCCTTTCGTCCGGATGCCTGCTCAGACCTCCGGAACCCCTATCTCGGACGTGGAATATGCCGGACGACAGCGCGGCTGTGCCGCAGCTAGTGACTCGTGACCGACGCGCTAGCTCTGCGCGGGATCCGGACCCTGCATGGCCGAGCCGGGGAGCGGGAAGGGGCGCGGGCGCGGTTGGCGCTGGCGCTTCTGCTCTCCCTGCGGCTCCGGGGCGTCCGCCTCGGCAGGAACCTCATCCGGGAAGACCGTCCCCTCGTCCTCGCCGGCGAGAAGCCTCTCGAACTGATCCTTGTCGATCGTCTCGCGTTCGATGAGGATCGCGGAGATCTTGTGGAGGTCGTCCATGTGCTCGCGGAGGACGGTGAGCGCGAGCTCGTGCGCCTCCTCGATCACGCGGCGGATCTCGTCGTCGATCTCGCGCGCGATTTCCTCCGAGTAGTCGGCCTCGGAGCCGTAATCGCGGCCGAGGAACGGCTGATCGTGTCCCTTGCCGAGAACGCGCGGGCCGAGCTTCTCGCTCATCCCGAAGCGCATGATCATCGACTTCGCCGTAGAGGTGACCTTCTCGAGGTCGTTCGCGGCACCGGTGGTGACCTCGTGGAAGACGATCTCCTCCGCCGCGCGTCCGCCGAGCGTCATCGCCATCTGCTGCATGAGCGCGGTGCGGGTGGTGAGGTAGCGGTCCTCGGTCGGCAGCGAGATCGTCAGGCCAAGGGCCTGTCCGCGGGAGACGATCGTGATCTTGTGGATCGGGTCGGTGAACTCGAGGATCTGACCCACGATCGCGTGTCCCATCTCGTGGTACGCCGTGATCTTGCGCTCGTGCTCCGACAGGAGACGGGCCTTCTTCTCCGGGCCGGCGACAACGCGCATGATCCCCTCCTCCAGCTCGTCCTGCTCGATGATCTTCTTGCCGCGACGCGCCGCGAGCAGCGCGGCCTCGTTCACGAGGTTCGCGAGGTCGGCGCCGGTGAAGCCCGGCGTGCCCGACGCGAGCGTGTCGAGGTCGATCTCCGGCGCGTGTGGCTTGCCCTTCGTGTGGACCGCGAGGATGGCGCGTCGGCCGACGCGGTCGGGCCGGTCGACGACGATCTGCCGGTCGAAACGGCCGGGGCGCAGGAGCGCCGGATCGAGGATGTCGGGCCGGTTCGTCGCGGCGATGAGGATGACGTTGTCCTTCATCTCGAAGCCGTCCATCTCGACGAGGAGCTGGTTGAGCGTCTGCTCGCGCTCGTCATGGCCGCCGCCGAGGCCGGCGCCGCGGTGGCGGCCGACCGCGTCGATCTCGTCGATGAAGATGATGCAGGGATTCGCCTGCTTCGCCTGCTCGAAGAGGTCGCGCACGCGAGAGGCGCCGACGCCGACGAACATCTCGACGAAGTCGGAGCCGGAAATCGAGAAGAACGGCACACCTGCTTCGCCCGCGACAGCGCGCGCGAGCAGCGTCTTACCGGTGCCAGGGGGCCCGTACAGCAGCACGCCCTTGGGGATGCGCGCACCGAGCGCCTGGAACTTCTTCGGGTTCTCGAGGAACTCCTTGATCTCCTGCAGCTCCTCGACGGCTTCCTCGACGCCGGCGACGTCCTTGAAGCCGATCTTCGGCGAGTCGGGCGTCATCCGTTTCGCGCGCGACTTGCCGAAGCTCATCACCTTCGAGCCGCCACCCTGGACCTGGTTCATGAGGAAGATCCAGAAGGCGATCAGCAGGACGAACGGGAGCATGCCGGTGAGGAGCCCCCACCACGGCGAGCTGCCGATGCCGTTCGAGTCGAACTTGATGCCCTTGTCGTGGAGGAGGTTCTGGAACTCCGTGGCCGACTGATCGGTCGGATAGTTGACCGCGATCGTCTTGCCCTGGTAGGTCGCGTCGATCTCCTGCTTCGTCGGCTGGAAGACGACGTCGCTGATCTGTCCGCCCTCGGCGTACCCGATCATCTCCGAGTAGGTCACCTTCGTGGCCGGCTCCGAGTGACGGAAGACACTCAGGCCGAGCCAAACGACCGCCGCGATGATGACGAGAGGGAAGAGCGCGCTACGGAAAAAACGGTTCACGTCGGGTCACCGGAGGGTACCTGTTGCACTCCGGTGTAACGGGGCTGCGGGGCAGACGGCTACGCGTTTGTGTCGGGGATGAGCTCGTCGCTGAGCACGGCGACGTAGGGGAGGTTGCGGTAGCGCTCCCCGAAATCCAGGCCGTACCCGATCACGAAGCGGTTGGGGATCTCGAAGCCCGTGTACCGCACCGGTACGTCGATCTCGCGGCGCGCAGGCTTCGCGAGCAGCGTGCATACCTCGAGGCTCGCCGGGTCGCGGGCCTCGAGATTCCGCATGAGATACGACAGCGTCAGACCCGAGTCGATGATGTCCTCGACGACGAGGACGTGGCGCCCCTCGATGTTGATGTCGAGATCCTTGAGGATCCGCACGACGCCGGAAGAGTCGGTCGAGGCGCCGTAGCTCGAGATCGCCATGAAGTCGATCTCGCACGGCACCGTCAGGTGGCGCATGAGATCCGCGAGGAAGAAGACAGCGCCCTTGAGGACGCCGACGAGGAGCAGATCGCGACCCGCGTAGTCGGCGGAGATCTCGGCGCCGAGGTCCGCGATCCGCTTCTGCAGCGACGCCTTCTCGATCAGGATCTCCCCGACCGCCTTCTCGAGCTCAGTCGCCGCGGACAGCTTCCACCTCCGGGTGATCGACGATGCCGGGCACCGCGACGACTTCGTCGCCGCGCACGACGAGCGGCCACCCCTCGCGCTCGGAGCGGGGCACCTTCGCGTCGACGAAGACGTCCTGGATCTTCCGGCTCCTACCCGCCAAGCGGTCCCCTGGCCTCCACCCTCTCACTCTAAGTCCTGGCAGCTCGCTGCGGATCAGCCACTCCCCCCACCGCACCTCGCCGGCGATCTCGACCGGGCCGTGCTCGAGCCAGAGCCGCTCGTGCTCGCGCACCGCCTGGAGTCCGCCGCCGAGGTCGACGCGCTTCGAGCCCGCGGGCGAGGCGAGGAGCTCGGCAAGCGCGGGCGGCAGCGTCTCGCGGGAGTCGAGCGCGCGGAGGAGGTTCTCGTCGGCCGCCGGATGGAGGCGGCGCAGGAGCGGCAGGATCTCGTCGCGGATGAGACCGCGCTTCGTGTCGCGGTTGGTCGAATCGGAGCGAAAGTCCAGATTGACAGAGCGGCAGTACCCCTCCGTCTCGTGGCGCCAGAGCGGCAGGAGCGGGTGGACGACGCCCTCGTCGTTGCGCGGCTGGATTCCCGTCGGTGCGCCACGGGAGACGAGCCGGTAGAGGATCGTCTCGACCTGGTCCGAGGCGGTGTGGCCGGTCGCGCGCACGCGGTCTCGCGCGATGGAGTAGCGCTGGCTGCGGAGCTCGGCCTCGGTGAGACCTGCGCCGTCGGCGTCCACGACCTTCGCTCCGAACGTCTCGGCGCAGAAGCGCGCGTCCTCCTCCGACTCCTGCCCACGGAGCTTGTGGTTGACGTGCACGGCGGAGACGGCATATCCGAGCTCGCGCAGCGCGTGCCAGAGGCAGCTCGAGTCGGCGCCTCCCGAGACGAGGCACGTGACCTCGCCTCCCGGCGCGATCAGATCGTGCGCGCGGATGAAGCTCTCGACGCGTTGCAGCAACTCGTCCATCAGAAGATGAGCGAACGATAGGTCAGCGCGCGCGTCATCCCGATCGATTCGTAGAGCCGCAGCGCGGGCGCGTTCTCAGGGCGGACGAAGAGGCAGATCGTCGGCACCTGCGCGAGGAGAAGCCGGCACAGGTCGGCGAGCCCGCGCTGTCCGTACCCGCGGCGACGCGCCTCGGGATCGACCCAGACCTGCTGCAGCTGCACCGCGCTCGGCGTCCACGCCGACGCCTCGGCCTTGAAGCGGATGACGCCGTCCTCGAGCCATAGCCACGAGCGCCCTTCCTCGATCTGCGCCCGTGTGCGCCAGCGGAAACCGTCGGGATCGCGGCTGAGCGGGTCGACGTCGATCTCCTCCTCGTGCGCTGCTGCGCATGCCGGGACGAGGACGTCGAGATCGCTCAGACGCGCCGCGCGCAAGCCGGACTCGCCCGGTTCGGGCTCATCGGTCAGGACGTAGACGGGCTGGCCCGGCCGGTCGCCGCGCGGCTCGGGCATCAGCTCACGGCCGGCGTCCCACAGCTCTCCGACCGCGCGCTCCTCGCCGATGAGCATGCGCGCACCGCCGTGCGCAGCCGCCTCGGCGAACACCGCGCATCCGTGTCCCGACGGGACGACGTTCGCGCCCGCGTGGCAGAGCGCGGTGAGACGCCCGTCCGCGTCTTCCACGGCCTTGAAACGGCCGAGCCCGCGGCGCGCCACGTCCTCGAGGAAGACACGCTCGATCGGATCCTCGGCGCAGAACTCGAGAATCTGGTCGCGGGTCGGCACGACGGTCGCCGTCATTGCTCGATTCTCACACCGATAGAGTCGGCGCCATGCCGATCCACCTCCGTGCCGAGCCCGGCGACTACGCCGAGGCCGTTCTCCTCCCCGGCGACCCGCTGCGCGCGAAGTACATCGCAGACACGTACCTCGACGACGTGACGCAGGTGAACGAGGAGCGCGGACTGCTCGGCTACACCGGCACGTGGGAGGGCAAGCCGGTCTCGGTGCAGGGCACGGGGATGGGTTGCCCGGGCGCGACGATCATCTTCGAGGAGCTGATCCAGCTCGGCTCGAAGAAGCTCATGCGCGTCGGCACGTGCGGCGGGCTGCAGCCACACCACGCGCTCGGCGACCTCATCGTCGCGCTGACGGCGGTCCCGTCCGACTCGACCGCGATGCATCTCGTCGGGAACGAGCCGCACTGCCCGACGGCCTCGTGGTCGCTCATCCACGGCGCAGTCCACGCGGCGAAGGAGATGGGCCAGGCGATGCACGTCGGGCCGATCGTCACGAGCGACGTCTTCTACAACCCCGACAGCGGCCAGTACCAGCGGTGGTCGGACCGGGGCATCCTGGCCGTGGAGATGGAGGCGGCGCTGCTGTTCACGCTCGGCGCCCTCAAG
>JAWVDC010000017.1:0-11928 GCA_033857715.1 Gaiellaceae bacterium
TCGAGCCGGTCGAATTGATGGGCGTTGACGAGCCGATGTTCGAGGTCGGCGACATCGCGAGGACGTCGGCCGCCTGCGAGAGCCAGACTCCGGCCGAGGCGGCGCGCGCGCCTTCCGGCGAGACGTAGACGATCACGGGGATCGGCGACGCCAGCTCCGCCTCGTAGATCGTCTTCATCGAGGTCGAGAGCCCGCCCGGTGTGTCGAGCAGGATGACTGCGGCGTCGTAGCCCGAGTCCGCCGCATGTGAGAGCCGGCTCGTGAGGTAGCTCTCGGTGATGGGGTTGATCTCGAGATCGGGCCCGAACGTGATCGCGAGCACCCGCGGGGCGTAGGGTCGCGCCGGCGTCGCGCCGGCCAGGCCGACGACGCCGAGGGCGGCGAAGACTGCGAGAAGGAGCAGTAGGAAGGCCCGGCGGGACGGTGCTCGGCGCAGGGTTGCGATGGTCGTCGCGAGGCAAGGACGCAGGGAGAGGCCGATAGTCGCCACTATCGGCTCGACCGAGGACGCAGCATCGCGGCGATCCAGCGCGGCCCTGCGCCATAGCCACTGTCTCGCCGGGGCTTCCTCACATGCCCGCTTCATCCTGCTGCCCAGGATACGCCGAGGGTGACACCCGAAGTTTTCCGGTGTAGCCTCTGTCGGCTTGAACGCGCATTCAACTGCGGTGGAGGACAAGCGGCGCCTGCTACTCGACGCTGCCGTTCGCGTGTTCGCGCGCAAGGGGTTCCACGCGAGCCGGGTCGGTGACATCGCCGAGGAGGCCGGTGTCGCGCATGGCTTGCTCTACCACTACTTCGACTCGAAGGACGCCGTGTTAAAGGCTGTGTTCCACGAGAACTGGAGCGTCCTCCTCGAGCGGATCGGGAGCGTCGAGGAGACCGACGAGCCCGCGGTCGACCAGCTCCGCCACGTCGGGGCGATCATCCTCCGCACGTGGCTGCACCTGCCCGACGTCGTTCGCGTCGTGATCCAGGAGTTCGGCCGCAGCCCGGAGCTCGCGGAGCGGATCGGCGACCTCGCACAGCCGATCGACCTCATCGAGCGCGTCATCGTGCGAGGCATCGAGCGCGGCGAGTTCCGGCAGGACATCGACTCGCGCGTCGCGGCCACGATCGTCTACGGCGGCATCGACGAGCTGCTCACCGCGTGGGTGCTCGACCGGCTCCCCGCCGGCGAGGCCGATGTCGCCGCCGCGGAGAAGACGTTCTTCGAGATCAATCTTCGCGGGCTGCTGCTCGCGAGCTAAGGGAGGCCCTGCCGGAACAGTGGCTGGGCTGCCCGACGCCGCTGGACACCGCGACTCCTCGCTCCGCTCGTCGGTCGGCTTCGCCGACTGCGGCGTCCTCAGTCGCGCCGATAGTCACGACTATCGGCGCTCCCTGCGTCCTTGCCTCGCGGCGTCCAGCGACGCCGGATCAGCGAGCACCGTCCCGGCAGGGCCTCCCACGAGCTCGGCGAAGCGCGCCGCGCCGACGTTCCCGCCTGAGACGATCACGCCGATCGTGCGGTCTGCTGCGGCGAACTTCGCGGAGAGCAGTGCCGCGACGCCGACGGCTCCGCTCGGCTCGGCGACGAGCTTGAGCCGGTCGTAGAGGAAGACCATCGCCCCGACGATCTCGTCGTCCGTCACGGTCACGATCTCGTCCACCCGCTCCCGGTTCACCGCGAACGTGAGCGCGCCGGGCTCCGGCGCCTGCAGGCCGTCGGCAATCGTGCGGGGCACGTCGATCCGGACGCGCTCGCCGGTGGCAAGCGACTGCTGCGTGTCGTTCCCGGTCGCCGGCTCGATGCCGACGACGCGGCATTCGGGGCGGAGCGCCTTCACGACGGTCGAGCACCCGGCGACGAGCCCGCCGCCGCTGACGGGGACGAGGAGGACGTCGAGGTCGGGGACGTCGGCGAGAAGCTCGAGCGCAGCCGTTCCCTGTCCCGCCATCACGAGCGCGTCGTCGTACGGCGGCACGAGCTCCAAGCCGCGCTCTGCCGCGAGCGCAGCCCCGAGCTCTTCGCGACTCTCCGTCCAGCGGTCGTACGTCACGACCTCTGCGCCGTAACCGCGAGTCGCCTCGAGCTTCGCTGCCGGCGCGTCCTCGGGCATCACGATCGTCGCGCGCGACCCGAGGAGCTTCGCCGCGAGCGCGACCGCCTGCGCGTGGTTGCCGGACGAGTACGCGACGACGCCGCGCGCGAGCGCGTCCGCGTCGAGCGAGGAGATCTTGTTGTACGCGCCGCGGAACTTGAAGGCGCCGCCGCGCTGGAAGCACTCCGCCTTGAGGTGGACGCGCGCGCCGACGCGCTCGTCGAGCGTCCGCGAGGTGAAGACCGGAGTGCGATGCGCGACTCCGGCGAGCCGCTTCGCCGCAGCCTCGACGTCGGCGAGCTCGATCATCGGCACGGGCTCCAGTGCGGGAGGAACAGGCCAAATCCCCAGAGGTTCCCGTTGTAGAGGTAGTAGACGGTGCGCGAGCCGACTGCGTCGTCGGTGAGCGCCTCGTAGCCCGGACACGTGATCGTCCGGAGCGGGCCGGCGAGGCGGTGCACCTGGAGCGGCGTCGCGCCGAGGCGGAGGCCGTTCGTCGCGCGCCAGCCCTCCGGTTGCCAGAGCGTGTACACCGCAGCGACGTGCCGGCGGACGAGCTCGACCGCGAGCCCGTGCGCGTCGTACGGCTTGTACGTGAAGTACCACGTCGTCCGCGCGCAGTCGTTGCAGACGCCGAACTTCGAGCCGAGTGCTGCGCGGACGGCGTTTGCCGTCTCGCCGAGCCGGACGCCGCCGAGCGAGCGTCCCGGCACGAGCGTGCCCGCGCGTGGCAGCCCCGCGGCGGCGGGAACGGCGAGCGCCGCGGCGGTCAACAGAGTCACGGGGAGCGCCTTCCTCATATGCTCGGAGTATGGCGCTATGGGACTCCCTCGCAGAGCTCGAGCTCCGCATTGACGGCTACACGCTCACGCGGCGCGAATCGCTGACGCCGTCGGGGTGGGCGCGCATCACGACGCTCGTCGAGCTCGACGGCGAGGAGGTCGCGGGCGTGGGGGAGGACGTGACGTACGAGGCCGAGTCGCATGACGGCGTCCCGCCCGAGCTCATGCTCGCGGGGACGTGGACGCTCGCCGACTTCTCCGCGTTCCTCGACCGCTTCGAGGAGCTCACGGACGGTTTCCGCCGGTGGGCCTTCGAGAGCGCCGCGCTCGACCTCGCGCTGCGGCAGAACGGGCTCGGGCTCGGTGAGGCGCTCGGCCGCTCCGAGCGCCCCGTCCGCTTCGTCGTCTCGACTCGCGCCGAGCCGGAGAGCTGGCTCGCGTTCGCGCCGGAGCTCGAGTTCAAGCTCGACGCCGAGACGGGCTGGGACCGGGACTTCCTGCGCCGCCTCCGCGCGCTCGACCGCGTTCGCGTCGTCGACCTGAAGGCGTACTACCGCGGCACGAGCGTCGATCTCGTTCCCGATCCCGAGCTCTACCGCGCGATCGCCGAGGAGCTGCCCGACACCGTGATCGAGGACGCATGGCTCGAGGACGGCTGTCTCGAGGCACTCGCCGGCGCCGAGGACAGGCTGAGCTTCGACGCTCCCGTCCACTCGCTCGACGATCTGAACGGTCTTTCGGTGGAGCCGCAGTGGCTCAACATCAAGCCGTCACGCTTCGGAACTGTGCAGGAGCTCCTCGCGACGGTCGAGGCGGCGGAGGAGCGCGGGATCCGGATGTACGGCGGCGGCCAGTACGAGCTCGGCCCAGGGCGGCTCCACATCCAGCGGCTCGCAAGCGTCTTCTACCCCGACGGCCCGAACGACGTAGCTCCATCGGGGTACAACGAAGGAGAGCCACGCGAAGGCCTCCCGCAGAGCCCGCTCCCGGCGCCGAGCGGCCCCGGTCTCGCCTGACGACGGCGTACGTCGATGGGCGCGAACGAGTTCGACGACCCGCGGATCGCCGGGGTGTACGACCTGTTCGACTCCGACCGCAGCGACCTCGACGTCTACGTAGCCATCGTCGAGGAGCTCGGCGCGGCGAGCGTGCTCGACCTCGGTTGCGGCACGGGCACGCTCGCGATCATGCTCGCCGCCTCCGGCCGCGACGTAGCCGGCGCCGATCCAGCGGGTGCGATGCTCGATGTCGCGCGGGCGAAGCCGGGGGCCGATCGCGTGCAGTGGATTCACGGGGACGCGACCGCGGGGCCGAGCGAGTTGAGCGTCGATGTCGTGACGCTCACCGGCAACGCAGCGCAGGCGATAGTCGACGACGCCGATTGGAGCCGAACGCTCGAAGCCGTTCGCCGCACCCTCACCCCGGGGGGTCACTTCGTCTTCGAGACGCGTGACCCGTCGATGCGGGCGTGGGAATCGTGGAACCGGGAGCAGTCGTTCGCGGTTGTCGACGGGATCGAGAGCTGGGAGGAGGTCACTCGGGTCGAGTGGCCGCTCGTCAAGTTCGACTCGACCACCGTCTTCCCTGACGGCACGCGCATCGTCGCGACCTCGACGCTTCGTTTCCGCGACCGCGCTGAGGTCGAGACCGATCTCCGGTCGGCCGGGTTCACCGTGGTCGACGTGCGTGATGCTCCCGATCGGCCGGGTCGAGAGTTCGTATTCCTCGCCCGGTCGCCCGCCTAGCGAAAAGCGTTCTCGCCGGTCAGAGCCTTGCCGACCGTGAGCGTGTGCACCTCGTGCGTGCCCTCGTACGTGAGCACCGTCTCGAGGTTGTTCATGTGCCGGATCACCGGATACTCGAGCGTGATCCCGTTGCCGCCGAGGATCGAGCGCGCGGTGCGCGCGACGTCGAGCGCTCCGCGGACGTTCCCCATCTTCCCGAGCGAGACGTGCTCGGGAAGGAGCGTCCCCTCGTCCTTCATCCGCCCGAGGTGGAGAGCGAGCAGCGCGCCGCGGTTCACCTCGAGCGCCATCTCCGCGAGCTTCTGCTGCGTGAGTTGGTAGCCGGCGATCGGCTTGCCGAAGACGATCCGCTCCTTCGCGTAGTCGATCGCCGTCTCGAGGCACGTGCGCGCCGAGCCGACGACGCCGAACACGATCCCGAACCGCGCCTCGTTCAGACAGGACAACGGCCCGCGCAGTGAGTCGATCTCGGGGAAGCGGTTCTCCTCGGGCACGCGCACGTCCTTCAATACGAGCTCGGACGTGACCGACGCGCGCAGCGAGAGCTTGTGGTGCATGAGCGGCGCCTCGAAGCCCGGCATCCCCTTCTCCACGAGGAAGCCGTTGATCTTGCCGTCCTCGGTGCGCGCCCATACGACCGCGACGTCGGCGATCGAGCCGTTAGTGATCCACATCTTCGCGCCGTTGAGGATCCAGTCCGAGCCGTCGCGCTTCGCGCTCGTGCGCATCGAGCCAGGGTCGGAGCCGGCGTCCGGCTCGGTCAGCCCGAAGCAGCCGATCTTCTCGCCGGCATGCATGGCCGGCAGCCAGCGCTGCTTCTGCTCCTCCGAGCCCCACTTCCAGATTGCGTACATCGACAGCGAGCCCTGGACGGACACGAGCGAGCGGATTCCGGCGTCACCCGCCTCGAGCTCCTGGCAGACGAGGCCGTACATGACCGAGCTCGCGCCCGGCAGGCCGTAGTCCTCGAGATGCATCCCGAACAGACCGAGCGAAGCGAGCTCGGGGATGAGGTCGAGCGGCAACTCGCCCTTCTCGAACCACTCGCCGACGTACGGCTTGACCTTGTCCGCGACGAACTGGCGGACCGTGTCGCGAATCGCGCGCTCTTCGTCGGAGAGGAGGGCGTCGATCGCGATGAAGTCGAGTGGATCGATCTGTGTCTGTCTTTGCGGGGTCTTCTTCGCCGTCGTCGCCACCGGGTCATCGTACGGATTCATGCGAATTTTCCGTCAATCAAGGTATTGTTGACTGACGAGTCAATCAACGCCTTTGCAGGAGGTTCACCACGTGGTCGCCATCGAGCAGGACACGCAGACGGGCGTCTCATTCGCCCTGACCGATGAGCAGAAGGAGCTGCGCCGGCTGGCGCGCGAGTTCGCGGCGAAGGAGATCCGGCCGCTCGAGCGCGAGTACGACGAGAAGATGCAGCACCCGATCGACGTGATCGCGAAGGCGCACGAGCTCGGCCTGATGAACCCGCACGTCCCCGAGGAGTTCGGCGGCGCCGGCCTGTCGGCCTTCGACGGGATGCTCATCGGCGAGGAGCTCTACTGGGGCTGCTCCGGCATCGGGACGTCGATCACGGCGAACGGCCTCGGCTCCGGCCCCGTAATCGGCTTCGGCTCGGACGAGCAGAAGCGGAAGTGGCTTACCCCGCTGCTCGAGGAGCCGCTCCTCTGCTCGTTCGGCCTCTCCGAGCCCGGCGCCGGCTCCGATGTCGCCTCGCTCAAGACGAAGGCGGTGCGCGAGGGTGACGAGTACGTCATCAACGGCTCGAAGACCTTCATCACGAATGCCGGCTACGCCGCGTGGTCGACGATCTTCGCGAAGACCGGCAAGACCGAGATGTCGTGCTTCATCGTCCCGATGGACACGCCGGGCGTCACGATCGAGACGCACCTCGACAAGATGGGGCAGCGAGCGACGGACACGTCCGCCTTCGCGCTCCAGGACGTCCGCGTCCCCGCCGAGAATCTCGTCGGCGACGAAGGCGACGGCTTCAAGATCGCGATGGCCACGCTCGATGCGACGCGCCCCGGCACCGCCATCGGCGCCGTCGGCGTGGCGCAGGCGGCGTACGAGCACGCGGTCGACTACGCGAAGGAGCGCGTGACCTTCGACGTCCCAATCGCGATGCACCAGGGCGTCAACTTCATGATCGCCGACATGGCGACGGAGATCGAGGCCTCGCGCCTACTTTGCTGGCAGGCCGCGTGGATGCTCGACCAGGGCTATGGCCGCAAGGCGACGCTGTACTCCTCCTTCGCGAAGCGCTTCGCCGCGGACACGGCCATGAAGGTCGCGACCGACGCCGTCCAGGTCTTCGGCGGCTACGGCTACATGAAGGAGTACCCGGTCGAGAAGCTCATGCGCGACGCGAAGCTCTTCCAGATCTACGAGGGCACGTCGCAGATCCAGCGCCTCGTGATCGCGCGCGAGATCTTCATGCCGAAGGGCTAGCGAACTCGGTCATCGCCTCCACGGCGCTCCGGTGCGTCAGGCCGTGACGCCGGCGTAGCGAGCGCCACGTCTCGAACTCGAGCGCGTGCCCAACGCGGGGTTTCGGGCCGCGCCCGAGCGGGCGGGCGAGATCGGATGCGAGACCATCGAGCGCGTCGAGCCGCTCCTGCCAGAACGCGGGGAATGCGTGCGCGTCGCGCACGAACAAGGCGAAGGAGTCCTCGACCGACTCGTACCAGCCGTAGATCGCGTCGAGCGCGCGCCGAAGTCGCTCGCGGGGATCAGAGACGTCCCACCTCTCCGGCCCGGGGAAGGGATGAGCCGCGCGCCAGTGGTTCGTGCAGGCGCGGAAGAGGGTGATCTCGTCCGGGAAGTGCGCGTACACCGTGTGGCGCTGCACGCCGGCGGCCGTCGCGATTGCACTGATGGTCGTCCGCGCTGGCCCGACCGTCGAGTGGAGGTCGACCGTCGCCTCGAGGATGCGGCGTCGCGTCTCTTCCTGTTTCTTCGCGCGTGCCTGCATCCGGTAGGGGCGTTTTTGCATGCACAGCAGTGTACCGCGAATTTGTTATAAGGAGGCACGCCGGTCTTCGAGGCGCACCGATGTTCCATGAAAGGAACCAGTCATGCAGGTCGTCGATCTCACCACCATCGAGACGTTCCCGTCCGGCCCAGGGCTCGATGTCGCCTTCCCGGTTCACAGCCAGACCGGCACCGCGGCAAGCGCCGCCGTCTGGATGGAGCTCGGCGCCGACGGCGTCGTGTCGGAGCACGTCGACAGCGCTGAGGAGTTGCTCTACGTCGTTCGCGGAGAGGTCGAGGCGACCGTCGGCGACGAGACCGGGACGCTGCGGGAGGGTCAGCTCGCCGTCGTGCCGGCGATGGCGCCGCACTCCTTGCGCAATGTCGGGGACGGCGACGCGCGTGTGCTCGGCTTCTTCGCCGGCTCGACGAATGTCACGACCTTCAGCGAGCCGCGCGGCCCGGAGGGAGAGCAGGTATTCGTCATAGGCGCTCCGTTCCGGCTCATGGCGCGTCTTCCCGAGCCGGCGGTCGCCGGCTAGCCGGCCGTCAGCGGCGGGCCGAGCAGCGTCATGTCGTGCCGCTCGAAGCAGGCGGCGACCTCGGCGCGGTCAGGCGTGCCGTTCCGCGTGAGCGGCCCGAGCTCCTCGTAGAACTTGTGCCCGCCGCCGGGCGTGTAGACGATCACGATCTCCGCGTCCTCATCGGTGACGTTGAGGAAGGCGTGGGGGAGGCCGGACGGCATGAAGGCGAAGCCGCCCTTCTCGAGGACGGCCTCTTCGTCGCCGACGCGCACCTTGAAGCGCCCTGAGAGCACGTGGAGCGTCTCCTCCTGCGTGTGGTGGACGTGCAGCGGCGGCCCGCCGTGCGGCGCGACTTCGACGACGAAATAGTCGAGGGCGCCACCCGTGTCCTCGCCGGTCACCTTGAAGACGAGGTCGCGGCCCGGGCCGGACTGCAGGCGCAGGCCGTCGGCGGAGGAGAGGAACTTGGGAGCGAGTGTGGTCGGCATGGCGAACCTCCGGGAGATATATTTGCGCGGCGCAAGTATTCTCCCAAGAGAATTTGACTGTGTCAAGTAAATTCCCGCCCGAGCCCGATCCGTTCACGCCCGAGGAGTTCGCGGCGTGGCGCGGCTTGCTGCGGCTGCGCGAGACCGTGACGCGCGCAATCGATGCGCGGCTGCGGGCTGAGCACAAGCTCTCGATCGACGACTACGGGATCCTCATCACGCTCGTGGGCCAGCCCGACCAGCGGCAGCGGATGAGCGCGCTCGGCGAGCAGCGCCTGCTGACGCCGAGCGGCATCACCAGAGCGGTCGCCCGTCTCGAGGAGCGTGGCCTTCTCCGGCGTGACCCCGACCCGGCGGACGGCCGCGCCTATTTCGCCACGCTGACCCCGAAGGGAGTCCAGCAGCTTCGCGCCGCACAGCGCACGCATCACGCGATCGTCCGAGAGCTCTATCTCTCGCGCCTCGAGCCCCGCGAAGTCGCGCAGCTCGGCAAGCTCTTCGAGAAGGCCGTCAGCTCTCCGCCGCGCTGATCGCCTCGACGAGCCAGTCGGGAACGCGCGTCGGTCGCATCGTCGCCGCGTCGACGCACGCATGCTCGGTGTGGCCCTCCGCGACGAGCTCGTCCCCGCGTGTCACGGCGTACTCGTAGCGGAAGCGCGCGCCGCGCAACCCGAGGCAGCGGCAGTGGATGACGAGCTCGTCGTCGAACACCGCCGACGTCCGGTAGCGGCAGAACGACTCGAGCACGAGCGCCTCGATGCCGCGGTCGCGGAGCGCCTGGTACCCGCCCGCGAACCCGCGGAGGTACTCGACGCGCGCGACCTCGAACCAGACGAGGTACGCGGAGTTGTGCGCGATCCCCTGCGCGTCCGTGTCCGCGAAGCGCACGCGCACCGGCGTCGAGAAGGTGAAGCCGTCCACGGGGCGAGCCTAACCCGCTTGACAGACATAGCAGGAATGCTATTAGCTCGCATAGCAAACTTGCGATCCACCCCTGGAGGAGAGGACGATGCAGCACGTCATCGCCATTTGTTTGGTCCCGTTCCTTCTCGGGCTGGTCTTGACGCTTGCGCTCAGAGCCTGGCTCCGCGAGGGAGCCGTCTGGTGGGCAATCTGCGTCGGCCTCGTCCTGGCGGTCGGCCTCTTCGTGCACTGGCACTACTTCACGTACCACTGCGACAGTGGCGACGGTGGCTGTGGAGACATGGGCGATCTGAGCGAACTCGACTACGTCCTGCCCTTTCTCGGCTTCGTGCTTTGGCTTCTAGGCGTAGGCGCCGCCGCTGTTCTCTCGCATCTGACTCGCGTTCGTCGCGATCACGGCGATCGGCCACCGGAGTCTTAGCGTTGCTGCAATGAGCGTCGACCACCTCGCGGAGCTGTTTGAGCGGCAGCCGTGCGTCGTTCTGACCGGAGCGGGTATCTCCACCGAGTCCGGGATTCCCGACTTTCGCTCGGCGGAGGGGATCTGGGCGAAGTACGACCCGTTCGAGGTTGCGCACATCGACGCCTTCCGCCGTGACCCGGCGCGCGTCTGGGAGTTCTACGGACTGCGGCTCAACGTCCTCGCGAGCGCGGAGCCGAACGACGGCCACCGCGCGCTCGCCGCGCTCGAGGAGCGCGGGCTCGTTCGCGCTGTCGTGACCCAGAACGTCGACGGTCTGCACGCGCGCGCCGGCTGGCGCAACCTCGTCGAGGTGCACGGCTCGTTGCGCGAAGCGGAGTGCATCCATTGCGGCGCTCGCGTGCCGATGCCCGCCGCCGTCGCGCAGCTGCCGCTGCCGCCGTGCCCGGAATGCGGCGAGATCCTCAAGCCCGGCGTCGTGATGTTCGGTGAGACGCTCCCGGCGACGGCGATCGAACGAGCGCAGCAGCTCGCCGCTGACGCGCGGCTCCTGCTCGTCGTCGGATCGTCGCTCGGGGTCTATCCGGTCGCCGGCCTCCCAGAGGAGACGCTCGCCGCGGGCGGCTCGCTCGCCATCGTCAACCGCGGCTCGACGCCTTGGGACGCGCACGCGGAGGTGGTGATCGACGGCGGGGCGGGGGAGACCCTCAGCGCGCTGAGCGCTATCGTCGGTTGACCCTTTACGAGGAGGAGCGATGACAGAGCGCAAGCAAGATCTGTTGGGCCGGCTGGCTGACCTGAGCGAAGACGCGATCCAGAAGCTCTCCGAGGCGCCGGGCGCCGACAAGGTGTTGCAGGCCTTCAAGGGTCTCACCGACAAGGTCGACGAGCTCCAGCGCCGCACGAAGGGCTTCGAGGAGCTCGAGAAGCGGCTCAGCGATCTCGAGAAGAAGGTCTCAGGGATGTCGAAGGGCACGAACTCGAGCGGCGGCGACAGCGCAGCCGGCGAGAAGAGCTAGGAGCAAGCCGCCGACCACGTCCGTCGGCGCGTGGAAGCCGGCGAGCTCGAGGAGCAGAGCCGAGGAGACAAGCCACGCGGCCAGCGCCGTCCGTGCCCGTGGCCAGGCCACCGCGAAAACGGCGGCGACGAGCGCGCACCGCAACGCGTGCCCGCTCGGCCACGACGAGTCGAACGCGGTGATGTGGACCCCGTCGCGATAGAGCGCCGGACGCGTCAGCGTTTGCCGGAGGAGAAACTCGAGGCCGGTCGCGCCCACCCACGCGGCGACCCAGACGGGCTCGCGGAGCCTCCAGGCGCCGAAGGCGACGAGCGCGAATGAGATGAGCACCTGCCCCGGCAGGGTGACGACCTGCGCCACGGCGACTCCGACCGGGTGCCAGCTCGCGTGGTAGAGCGGGATGAGCGACTCGAGGAGGCTCGGCGCGCCGCCGGCGGTGCCTCCCGCGAGCGGCATCAGGTGGTCGCATCCCCACTGGTCCAGGCTTGTCAGCGTTCCGGCAGCGACCAACCCCGCCAGGGCTGCGAACGCAGCCGCTGACAACGTGTCACGGGCGCGGTACACGCACGCGGAGTGCTGCGGGGACGACCTCGAACCGCGCAGGCGTCGTCCCGATCGGCTCGCCGTCCATCTCGACCGGCAGCGGCTCGGCCGCGTCGATCTCCACCGTCGAGCTGCGCATGTGGTCGACCTTCGGGTGGGACAGGTACTTGCCGCTGTACAGGCGCGGCGCGGTCGTGAGGAAGTCGAGCTTGTTCACGTCGCCGATGAGAACGACGTCGAAGAGCCCGTCGTCGTGGCTCGCGTCCGGCGCGAGTTTCATCCCGCCGCCGTGCCAGCGGCCGATCGCGACGATCACGTCGTGCATCGCGCCGCGGCGCTCCTCGCCGCTCTCCAGCCGGACCGTCACCTCGGTGTTCTGCCACGCGAGGAACTCCCGCGTTAGCGCGTAGAAG
>JAWVDC010000018.1:0-26181 GCA_033857715.1 Gaiellaceae bacterium
GGAAGCGGTTGTAGTGCTCCGGCGAGAGGCCGACCGTCTCGAGCAGCTCCCCCACTCGCGTCCTCCGGTCGTTGCGATCGCCGAGGTGATGGATGCGCATGGGGTCGGAGATGATCGTGCCGACGCGCTTGCGCGGGTTGAGCGACGCGTACGGATCCTGGAAGACCATCTGCATCTCGCGCCGGAGGGGACGGAGCCGGCGAGCGCGGAGCTTCTCGATGTGCGTCCCCTGAAAGATGATCTCGCCGGCCGTCGGCTCGTACAGGCGCACGATCGTCCGGCCGAGCGTCGACTTCCCGCAGCCCGACTCGCCGACGAGGCCGAGGGTCTCGCCCTCGCGCACCGATAACGACACGTCGTCGACAGCGTGCACGCGCGCGACCTCACGCTGGAGGACGCCCTCACGGATCGGGAAGTACTTCTTGACCTGACGGACCTCGAGGAGTGGCGCGTCGCTCACGCCGCCTCGATCCCGCCGGAGATCGTCTCGTCGCGATGCTCGCGCTTGTACTCGACACTGAGCCAGCAGCGATCGCGATGGCCGGCCGCCTCGACGCGCTGCTCGAGCGCCGGCTCCTCCCCGCATTTGTCGAACGCGTGCGGGCAACGCGGCCGGAACTTGCAGCCTGCCGGGGCGTTGATGAGCGACGGCGGCGCGCCCTCGATCGTGTGGAGACGCTTCGGGCGCGGGCGGTCGAGGCGCGGGATCGAGCCGAGCAGGCCCCACGCATACGGGTGCTGCGGGTCGTAGAAGAGATCGCGCTTCGACCCCTGCTCGACGACGCGCCCCGCGTACATGACGAGGATCTCGTCCGCGATGTCCGCGATGACGCCGAGGTCGTGGGTGATGAAGATCACCGAGGAGTCGAACTCCGCCTTGAGCCGGTCGATGATTTCCACGATCTGCGCCTGAATCGTTACGTCGAGGGCCGTCGTCGGCTCGTCGGCGATGAGGATGTCGGGATTGCACGAAAGCGCCATCGCGATCATCGCGCGCTGCCTCATCCCGCCCGAGAACTGGTGCGGGAAGTCGTCGACGCGCGATTCCGGGTTCGGGATGCCGACGAGCTTGAGCAGCTCGATCGCGCGCCGCCGCGCACCCGACTTGTCTATCCGGTCGTGCGCCTGAATCGCCTCGACGATCTGCTCCCCGATCCGGTAGACCGGGTTCAACGAGGTCATCGGGTCCTGGAAGATCATCCCGATCTCGTTGCCGCGATACGCCTGCAGGTCCGAGTCGCTCACCTGGAGCAGATCGGTGCCCTTGTAGAGCACCTTCCCCTCGAAGCGAGCGTTCACGTCGCGCGTCAGACCCATGAGCGTCATCGCGGTCACGCTCTTCCCGGATCCCGACTCGCCGACGATGCCGAGCACCTTCCCGCGCTCGAGGTCGAACGACAAGCCGTCGACGGCGCGGACGATGCCGTCCTCGGTGGTGAAGTGGGCCTTGAGGTTCTCGACCTGTAAGAGCGTCTCGGCCATTCCTATGTCGGCCTGACCCGCGGATCGAGGTATGCGTAGAAGAGGTCGACGAGGATGCTGAAGACGACGATGAAGAATGCGCCGTACATCGTCACGGCCATGATCGGCGGTAGATCGAGGTTGCTGATCGACTGGCGGGCGTACTGACCGACCCCATGGAGGTCGAAGACCGTCTCCGTGAGGATCGCTCCCCCGCCGAGCACACCCGCGAAGTCGAGCCCGAACAGCGTCACGATCGGGATGAGCGAGGCGCGGAGCACGTGCTTGACGAGGATCCGCCGCGACGAGAGCCCCTTCGCCTTCGCCGTGCGCACGAAGTCCTCGTTGATCGTGTCGAGGATGTTTCCGCGCAGCACGCGGCCGTAGAAGCCGACGAACAGCACCGCGAGCACGAGCCATGGCAACAGCAGGTGCCAGAACCAGTCGAACGGGTTCTGCGTCAGGCCCACGTACTCGCCATCCGGGAAGAACGTCATAAGGCCGCCCTCGGCGAGGTAGTAGCGCGCAACGATGCCGAGCCAGAAGACCGGCATCGAGATGCCTATCAGGGCGAGGATCGTGATCAGTCGGTCCGAGAGCCTCCCGGCTTTGACGGCGGATATCACCCCCACGAGAATCCCGAAGAACAACCAGATGATCCCGGCCCCGATCGTCAAGGAGAAGGTGGCCGGGAGCCCGTCTTCGATCTGCTGAAGGACGTTCTGCTGCTGCGTGTACGACACGAGCGAGCCCGTGAACATCTTCTTCATCATGATCGCGTACTGGACGTAAACGGGGCGATCGAAGCCCCACTCATGCTTGACGGCCTCGATCAGCGTTGGCGTCGCGTTCTTGCCGGCGATCCGCTCCGCGGTGCCTTGTGCGCCGCCCCCGGGGATGACGATGAAGATGACGAAGACGATGAAGGTCACGGTGATGCAGACGAACACCGCGCCGATCGTGCGCCTCACGAGGAACGCAGCCATCTCTAATGCTCGACTTTCACCTTCGCGCGTGGATCGAGCGCATCGCGCAGCCCGTCGCCGAAGACGTTGAGCGCGAGAACGGTCAGGACGATGGCGATGCCGGGCGCGAGCGCGAGCCACGGCCGCGTCACGATCAGATTCTGGCCGTCGGAGATGAGGTTTCCCCACGACGGCGTCGGCAGATGGACACCGGCTCCGAGGAACGAGAGGGCGGCCTCGAGGACGATGTTGTTCGCGATGATCAGCGTGAAGAAGACGAGCGCCGAGCTCGCGATGTTCGGCAGCAGATCGGAGAACATGATGCGCAGCGGGCTCGCTCCCTGCGCAATCGCCGCCTCCACGAACTCCCTCTCACGGAGCGAGAGCACCTGGCCGCGCAGCGGCCTGCCGATGTATGGGACCAACACGTACGAGATGATCAGCAGGGGGATCCCGATACCGCCGCTGCCGAGATTGATCCGGAACAGGCCGAGGTTCCAGTGCAGCCCGTTGACCGACAGCGCCGCACCGAGCGCGATCCCGAGTAGCACGACGGGGAAGGCGTAGAAGATGTCGAAGAAGCGCGAGATCACGAAGTCGATCCAGCCGCCGAAGTAGCCGGCGAGGAGCGCGAGAATGATCGCGGCGACGACGCAGATCGCCGAAGAGCCGATGCCGATGATGAGCGAGTTCCGGCCGCCGTAGAGGAGCCTGACCGCAACGTCGCGCCCGAGGCTGTCGGCGCCGAGCACGTACCGGCCACCGGCGTTGAACCACTGCGGCCCGATGGGAATCGAGGCGAGCAGCTCACACTGGTCGGAGGGCGCGCCGATGGGGCACGGCTCCCCCGTGTGCTTGTCGAGATAGCCGCCGGCCGAGACGATGGGAATCGCGTCGCCGTGGACATGAAGGACGCCGAGCGGTCGGCCGTCATTCGGGCCGATGTGGGCGACGTGCCGCGCGTACAGGCCGGCGAACGCGCACACGAACACGACGAGGAAGAACAGCCCGAGGAAGGCGAACGCGATGTAGTTGCGCCGAAGGCGGCGCCAGGCGAGAAACCACGGGCTGCGACCACGGATGGCGCTTGCGGACTCCCCGGCCGCCAGCACGGCGGCGGTGTCAAGAGAGAACTCCGCCCCTGCTCGCTCGTCCACGCCCTCATCCTCCTTGGGAACTGTTGGGGGCGCCCCTGAGAGCGCCCCCAACAGTGGAAGCCGCTCGCGACTACTTCTTACAAATCGTCGCGAAGTCGAACTGGTAGTTCACGTGGTTCACGTAGCAGCTCAGATCCATGTCCGAGCTGAACGTGTCGACGTACTGCACGTTGAGGTAGGGAGCCCACGGCGCGTACTGCTTCATGATCGTGTTCGCGAGCGTCGACCAGCCGCGGATGACCGACGGCGTCAAGGTCGGCTGCTGCTTCAACTGCGCGATCCCGTTGTTGACTGATGTGACGTCGAAGTTCGCGTAGTTGTTGTTGTGCGTCGGCGTGATCCGGGTTCCGTTGAGCAGCGTGTCGATCCAGTCGAGCGGATGCGGATAGTCCTGGAACCAGTCGGCGAAGCCGATCTGCACGTTGTTCGCTGCGGCGCCGACCGTCGTCCAGTAGACCTCGGCGTTGATCAAGGTCAGCTTCGCGTTGAAGCCGAGCGAGTTGAGCACCTGCACCATGTACTGCCCCATCTCGGGAGCCCGCCGGGTCTCGTTGTCGCTCGCATAGACGGTCACGTTCATGCCCTGCACACCCGCGTCCCGCACGAGCCCCTTGGCCTTCTTGAGGTTGTACGGGTAGTAGTTCGTCTTCGCGTACTCCGGATACGTCGGCGGGAAGATGTTCTCCGTCGGCGAAGCGAGGCCGCCCTGAATCCGCACCATCGCCCGGCGGTTGATCGCGTAGTTGACCGCCTTGCGGACGTTGACGTCGTCGAACGGCGCCACGCGATTGTTCATGAAGAAGTAGAACGTGTTCGCCGGCGTGTAGACCTTGAGCTGGTCCGCGTGCTCACCCTGCAGCTGGGACAGACGGTCGGGCGGCGGCTGCTGCGCGTCGTAGTCCTCCGCCCCGGACAGCGTCTTCGTGAGCGCGATGCTCGGATCCCCATAGATCGTGATCGTCATCTTGTCCGGGTTTCCCTCGGGCACGTTCCCCGCGAAGTCGGACGCATGGAAGTTCGGGTTGCGGACGATGATGACCTCGTGGTTCGGGTTGTAGCTCTGGATCATGTACGGCCCGTTGGCGGGTAGCGGATGCGTCGACTGATCCTTCGCCGGGGCATTTCCCGGAATGACAGAGGAGAACGGCATCGCGAGGATGTACTCGAAGTCGCCCTGCGGCGCCGTCAGGTTGATGACGATCTTTCCGCTGGTGTCGTCGGCCGTGATCCCGGTCAGGTCGCAGGTGGCCGGAGTCGTGGCACACGTGTCGGCGCCGACGATCCCGCCGTAGAAACCGACGCCCGGCGAGTTGACCTTGAAGTCGCGCTCGAGACTGCCCTTGAAGTCGCTCGCCTTGACCGGCGTGCCATCGGAGTACTTGAGGCCGGAGCGCATATAGATCGTGTACGTCTTCCCGCCGTTCGTGACCGTTGGCATCGCCTTGGCGAGATACGGCACGAGCGTCGCGCCGGCCGGCCCGTTGAGATGCTTGTAGCCGATCAGCGGCAGGTAGACGTTCCACATGATCGACGAGCCCTGCACCGTGTACGACAGTGCGGGATCGAGATAGTCGATGCCCTGGTCGTAGGCGATGCGGAAGTTGGCGAAGTGCTTTCCGGTGGGCGTCGGCGCCGTCGTGCCGCTGCCTCCACCGCCACCGCACGCGCTCACGACCAGCACGAACGCCATGGCGACGATCGTCGCCAGTACGACGGTCCTATACCGCTTACTCGTCAACTTCCACCTCCTGGTTGGCCAGAACCGGATCCGTAGGCCAGCTGGGCCTGGTCCTCAGGCCGATATACCCAGAAAACGGGAGTTTGTCACAGCTTGCGGGCAGGGCCCCGTTACTTCTTGAGACAGATCGTCGCGTAATCGAAGCCGTACAGGACGTTATTGACGTAACAGTGCAACCTCACGCGGGCGCTGAAGAAGTCGGCGCCCTCGCGATTGAGGAAAGGCGCCCACGGGGCGAGCTCCATCACTCGGCGATCGAGATTCCGCCACTGCCGGTCGATCGGCCCCGTGAGCGTCGGCTGGCGCGTGAGGTACTCGATCTTCCGGTTCACCCACGGGACGTCGAAGTAGGCGTAGTTGTCGTTGTGCGCGGTGGTCGTTTGACGGCCGTCGAGAAGGACGCCGAACCAGTCGAGCGGGTGCGGGTAGTCCTGGAGCCAGTTCGCGAAGCCGATCTGCGCGTTCGTCGTCGGCTCGCTCAGGGTCGCCCAGTAGTCGCTCGCCGGCAAGACCCGCTCCTGCACGCGGAACCCGAGCTCCTTGAGGACGGAGACGAGGTAGTCGGTGAAGAGGAGGTCGCCGGGCACGTCGTGGTTCCAGACGGTCACCGTCTTGCCGCGGTAGCCCGATTGCGCGACGAGCTTCTTCGCCTTCCGCATGTTGTGCCGGTAGAGCAGGTGCTTGCCGTACGAGGGGTAGCCGGGCGGAAGGATGTTCTCCGTCGTCAGCGCGCGTTTCTTGCCGCCCGCGAGGTGAACGAGCGCCTTCCGCGAGATCGCGTAGTTCACGGCCTGTCGCACCGCGACCTTGTCGAACGGCGGTCGGCGCGTGTTCATGAAGAAGTAGGAGAGGTTCGGCGGCGTGAAGAAGCGCAGCCGGTCCTCGTGGCGCGCCTCGATGCCGGGTAGCGAATCGGCCGGGATGGGCCAGTAGCCCATCCAATCGTCCTTGCCGCTCAAGACCGCCCGGAGCGCCGCGCGAGCCGTCGGGACGATGTCCCAGGTCACGCGGTCGGGATTGCCGGCGGGGACGGTCCCGTGGAACCGCCACGCCTGAAAGTGCGGGTTCCGCACCTCGACGATTCGTCCACGCGGCTGGTAACTCACGATCTGGTACGGGCCTGTCGAGGGCAGCGGGTGGAGCGTCGTGTCGGCGGGCGGCGCGGTCGTCGGCACCGGCGCGGCGAACTCGGACGCGAGAATGTTCTCGAAGTCCGCCTCAGGCGCGACGAGGTGGATCTCGATCTTCTCCTGGGCGGGGTCGATGCGGATCCCGGCGATTCCGCCCTTCTGGGTCCTTGCGAACTGCTTGACGCCGGCGATGTTGTCGAAGAGCGCGGCGCCCGCGGAGTCGAGGACGATGTCCCGCTCGATAGTCCGCTTGAAGTCGACCGCGTGGACGCGATCGCCGTTCGAGTAGCGGAGCCCGGGCCGAAGCTGGAGCGTGTACACCCGGCCGTTCGGCGAGATCTCGGGCAGCGCGGTGGCGAGATACGGGACGAGCTTCGCGCCCTCTGAGTCGCTGGCGTGCTTGTACCCGATGAGCGGGAGATAGACGTTCCACATCACGCCCCAGCCTTCGGCCGTGTCGGCGAGGCCGGGGTCGAGGTAGTCGATCGATCCGTCCATCGCGACCTTGAAGTCGGCGAACTCGTCCGGGCCGTGGTCGGACGTCGTCGTCGGCGGCGCAACCGTCGTGGTCGGCGCGGTCGTCGTGGTTGTCGTCAGCACCGTCGTCGTCGTCGGCGGCGCCGAGCTCTTGTTCCCACCGCAGCCGGCAGCGAGAGCGACCACGAGGAAAGCGGCGACGGCAGTCAGGTGGCGCACGAACGTATGTTCGCCTAGGCTCTCTCGCATGCAGCTCAGGCTAGACGCGGCCGACCGACTCGTGGAACTCGTCGAGGAACGGCGCGGCCCGGTGCCCGCCGAGGACGCCGCCCGGCAGGTCTTTGCGCTCCGCCGGACACCGGTCGCGCTCGCGCGCTCACTTCTCACCGAGGTCGTCGAGGCGGACGCCCGGCTCAAGTGGAACGGCGACACCGTCGCGCTCGCAGAGCCGCCCGGCGCCGAGCTTCTCCTCGAGCACGCGACGTTCGTCGTGGTCGACCTCGAGACGACGGGACTGCGGCCGGGCACTTCGGCGATCTGCGAGATCGGGGCTGTGCGGATCCGCGAGCTCGAGCAGGGGGACGAGTTCGAGACGCTCGTCGATCCTGGGCTTCGGATCGCGCCGGGCGCGACGGCGATCACCGGATTGCGCAACGAGCAGCTGCGCGGGGCACCGCGACCGGCCGAGGCGGTGCGCCGCTTCCTCGAATTCGCCGGCAACGCGGTGCTCGTCGCGCACAACGCGCGCTTCGACCTCGCGTTCCTCGACCGTGAGACCGAGCGGCTCACCGGCTCGCGGATCGCCGCGCCCGTAGTCGACACCGTCCTCCTCGCGCGGACACTGCTCGCCGGTCGCGTGAAGGGCTTCTCGCTCGGGCAGCTCGCGTGGTTCCTCGGGACGGACTCGCGCCCGTGCCATCGCGCGTTGCCCGACGCGCGCGCGACAGCGGAGCTGTTGCTCGCGCTGATCGGGCTCGCGCAGGAGCGCGGCGCTCGGACGGTCGCCGATCTCGGCTCGCTCGCGGCGACCCGAAGCCGCCGGCTGCTCGACAAGCGGCATCTCGCGTTCGGCGCGCCGACCCGGCCGGGCGTCTACCTCTTCCGCGGCCGCGGCGACCAGGTGCTGTACGTCGGACGCGCGCGCGACCTCCGGGCGCGGTTGCGGTCGTACTTTCGCAGCGACCGGCAGCGTCCGGCGGTCGAGGCGGCGCTCGGCGCGGCTGAGCGGATCGAGTGGCGCGTGCTTGGCTCGGAGCTCGAGGCCGCGCTCGAGGAGCTGCGCCTCATCCGCGAGCTCCGTCCGCCGGGCAACGCGCGCGTGTCACGGCCGGAGCGGCACGTCTGGCTACGAGCGCGCGGCGATCAGGTCGTCGCCTCGACGCGTGCGTCTCCGCTCGGGCCTCTGCGCTCGCGCCGGCAGGCGCAGCTCGCGGCGTGGGCGCTCCAGCCGGCGGATCTCGAGCGTCCGGCGGATGCCCTGCCGCGCTTGCGGAGACGGATGCGAGACCTCGCCGCCGCGGGGCGCTTCGAGGACGCCGCTCGCTGGCGCGACCGAACTCAGGCAGTCGAGCGCGTCTGCCGTGAGCTCGACCGCCTCGAACGGCTGCGTCGGACCGAGTTGTGCGTGCTCGCTCCGGCGGTCGAGCCCGGCTTTGTGCACGCGGTGTTCATCTCCGGCGGTCGGGTCGCCGCGGAGCGAGCGCTCCCGCCGGGAGGCGGCGCGGCGCTCGAGATCGAGACGGGCCTCGCCGCCGCGCGATGTGACGGCGAGCTCGACCTCGACGAGCTGCTGCTCGTCGACTCGTTCCTGCGCAAGCCGCCGCCCGAGTTGCGGTGCGTCCCGCTCGACCGCGGGAGGATCTACGCAGCTGCGACGGAGATCAGGTCTCTCAGCGCGCCGAGCCGCGCGAGTGCCTGACCCTCGAGCTGCCGCACGCGCTCGCGCGTGAGATCGAGCTCGTTGCCGATCGCCTCGAGCGTCCACGGCTCGCCCTCGAACCCGAAGCGGAGCTCGAGGATGCGCCGCTCGCGCTCGGGCAACGCCTCGAGCGCACGGCGCACGCCCTGCCGGCGCAGCGACTCCTCGGCCTCGTCGAACGGATCGGCGGCCTCGCGGTCGGCGAAGAGATCGCCGAGCTCGCCCTCGTCGTCGGCGCCGACGGTCTGGTTGAGCGAGACGGACGCGTTCGCGGCGCCGAGTGCCTCGTCGACGTGCTGCATCGGGAGGCCGGTCGCCTCGGCGAGCTCCTCCTTCGTCGCCTCGCGGCCGAGCTCGACCTCGAGGCGGCGCGCGGCACGCGAGAGCTTTTGCTGCCGCTCGACGACATGGACGGGAACGCGGATCGTGCGCGCGTGGTTCGCGACCGCGCGCTGCACCGACTGGCGGATCCACCACGTCGCGTACGTCGAGAACTTGTAACCGCGGCGCCAGTCGAACTTCTCGACGGCGCGGTTGAGGCCGAGCGTTCCCTCCTGGATGAGGTCGAGGAACGGGACGCCGAGGCCCCGATAGCCCTTCGCGATCGAGACGACGAGGCGGAGGTTCGACTCGATCATGCGGCGCTTCGCCGTCGGGTCGCCGCGCTCGATCCGCTTCGCGAGCATCACCTCGTCGGCGGCGGTGAGCAGCTTGTGCTTGCCGACGTCGGCGAGGAAGAGCTGGAGGCTGTCGGCCGAACCGGAGATCGCGACGGTCGGCATCGGGGCCTCGTCGTCCTTCTCCTTCTCGTTCTTCTCGGCGTCGTCGCTCGGTTTTTTGGCGGCGGGGGCGCCGGCAACGGGCGGACCGATCTCGAGGCCGGTGCGCTCGAGCTCGCGCGTCAGCTCCTCGGTTTCCTGCTCGTTGAGGTCCTGCTCGGCGGCAAACGCCTCGATCGCGGCAGGATCGATGTAGCCGCGCTCCTCCGCCCCTTCGACGATCGCGCGGATCTGATCCGACTCGAGAAGTTCCTGTAACTGGTTCTGAGTCAGAGCCCTTCCCGTCCTTTCACCGATCGTCGAAAACCGTCAGCCTTCTCACCATAGGACGGAAACCTCCCGCCCGCTACTTGATCTCACCGAACGTGGCGAGGCGCAAGTGTATTCCGCGTCTCGGCTGGCCCCGCGAGGGATCGGTCAGGACTTCGCGCGTCGGCCGGCGGGCTTCTTGGCCGGGCCTTTGGCGCGACGCTCGGCGAGTAACTCGAGGGCGCCGTCGAGGTCGAGGGACTGCGGATCGTCGCCGCGGCGGAGGCTCGCATTCGTCTCACCGTCGGTGACGTAGGGGCCGAACTTGCCCTCCTTCACGACGATCGCCTTGCCGGTGGCAGGGTCGGCGCCGAGCTCGGCAAGCGGGGGCTTCGCCTGGCCGCGGCGGCGGGGCGGCTTCGGTTGCGCAAGGACGGCGACCGCCTCCTCGAGCGTGATCGTCAGGAGCTGTTCCTCGCTCTCGATGGAGCGCGTCTCCTTGCCCTGCTGCACGTACGGCCCGTACGGCCCGTTCTTTGCCACGACCTCCTCGCCGTCGGCTGCGGTGCCGAGCGAGCGGGGAAGGGTCAAGAGCTGGACGGCGTCGTCGAGGGACACCGTCTCTACGGACATCGCCTTGAAGAGCGACGCAGTGCGCGGCTTGTCCTTCGAATCCTCCGGCAGCACCTCGGTGACGTACGGCCCGTAGCGGCCGGTCTTCGCGACGATCTGGCGCCCGGTTGCGGGGTCGACGCCGAGCTCGCGGTCACCCGAAGGCTGCGCGAGCAACTCCTCGGCCTTCTCGATCGTCAGCTCGTCGGGGACGAGGTCGGGCGGGATGTTCGCGCGCTGCCCGTCCCGCTCGAGGTACGGGCCGTAGCGGCCGACGCGAATCGTGATGTCGCTGCCCGGGATCTTGAAGCTGCTGACCTCGCGCGCGTCGATCGCTTCGAGATCCTGGGTTAGGTCGAGCAATCCCGCTTCGCCGTTGCCGAAGTAAAAGCGGCTCAGCCACGCGTTGCGCGCCTCGTCACCGGAGGCGATGCGGTCGAGGTCGTCCTCCATCGAGGCGGTGAAGTCGTAGTCGACGTACCGCGCGAAGTGCTGCTCGAGCAGACCCACGACGGCGAAAGCGAGAAACGACGGCACGAGCGCGCCACTGCGCTTGGAGACGTAGCCGCGATCGAGGATCGTCCCGATGATCGAGGCGTATGTCGACGGCCGGCCGATGCCGAGCTCCTCGAGCGTGCGGACGAGCGTCGCCTCGGTGTACCGCGCGGGCGGGTTCGTCGTGTGGCCTTGCGGCTCGAGCTCCTTCAGCGTCACTGCGTCGCCCTCGGAGACGTTCGGGAGGCGGCGCTCCTCGTCGTCGTCCGCGGCCGCGCGGTCGTCGTCGCGCCCCTCCTCGTACGCGGCGAGGAAACCGCGGAACGTGATGACGGTCCCGCTCGCGGCGAACTCGACGGACTCGCTGGCTGACGAGTCGCCACCGATGCGCAACGAGACAGTCCGTCCCTGCGCGTCCTTCATCTGCGACGCGACGGTGCGCATCCATATGAGCTCGTACACCCGGAACTCGTCGCGCGACAGCTCGCCCTGGACCTGCTGAGGCGTGCGGAAGGAGTCGCCGGCCGGCCGGATCGCCTCGTGCGCCTCCTGCGCGTTCTTGACCTTGCGGTTGTACTGGCGCGGCTGCTCGGGAACGAATTCCGCGCCGAAGAGCTGGGCCGCCTGCTTGCGTGCGGCGGCGAGCGCCGACTCCGACAACGTCGTCGAGTCGGTGCGCATGTACGTGATGTAGCCGTTCTCGTAGAGGCGCTGAGCGAGGCTCATAGTCGTCTGCGCGGTGAACTTGAGCTTTCGGCTCGCCTCCTGCTGCAGCGTCGACGTCATGAACGGAGCGGCGGGCTTGCGGGAATACGGCTTCTCCTCGACCTTCGTGACGCGAAACGACGAGCTTTTGAGGCGGGAGGCGAGGCCGCGTGCGGCGTCCTCGTCGAGCTGGGTGACGTCGCCGCGCATGGCGCCGTCCGGGCCGAAGTCCCGGCCCGTCGCGACGCGTTTCCCGTCCACAGAGACGAGGCGCGCCTGGAAGCTCTCGGGATCGAACGTCGCCACGATGTCCCACCAGTCGGCGGCGCGGAAGGCCATCCGCTCGCGCTCGCGCTGGACGATGAGCCGCGTCGCCACGGACTGGACGCGGCCGGCACTGAGCCGGGGCATGATCTTCTTCCACAGCACCGGCGAGATCTCGTAGCCGTAGAGTCGATCGAGGATGCGCCGCGTCTCCTGCGCGTCGACAAGGCGCTCGTCGATGTCGCGCGTCTCGTCCAATGCCCGCGAGATCGCCGGCTTCGTGATCTCGTGGAAGACCATCCGCTTGACGGGAACCTTCGGCTTGAGCACCTCGTACAAGTGCCAGGCGATCGCCTCGCCCTCGCGGTCTTCGTCCGTCGCGAGCAGGAGCTCGTCCGCGTCTTTGAGCAGCGCCCGGAGCTCGGCGACCTTCTTCTTCTTGTCCGCGTCGACGACGTAGAGCGGGCGGAATCCGTCCTCGACGTCGACGCCGAGGCGCGCCCACTTCTCCTTCTTGTACTCGGCCGGAATGTCCGCGGCGCGCTGCGGAAGGTCGCGAATGTGGCCGACGGAAGACTCGACAATGAAGTCGGATCCCAAGTAGCCGGCGATGGTGCGAGCCTTCGCCGGAGACTCGACGATGACTAGCCGCTTCGCCACGGCCGGTCACGATAGCCCGCACACTGGATACTGCTTTTCGAAATGAGGACGCCTCCTGTCTACAACGTCGTCGCCGCATTGACGTGGCCCCTGCTTTACGGGCCCTATCGGCTTCGGGTTCGGGGCAAGGAGAACCTCCCCTCTTCCGGCGGCTTCGTTCTCACGTGCAACCACGTCTCGAGTTTCGACCCCTGGCCGCTCGGAATGCCGCTCTGGCCGCAGCGGTGGCTGCGGTTCATGGCGAAGTCGGAGCTCTATTGGGGGCCATTGCGGCTCATCCTCGACGGCGCAGGCGCGTTCAAGGTGCGGCGCGGGCTCGCGGACGTCGAAGCGATCGAGACGGCCGTGCGGCTCGTGCGCGAGGGCCAGACCGTTGTGATGTTCCCCGAGGGGACGCGCCGGAAGAAAGGGCTCATGAAGAAGCACGAGGCGCGGCCACGGACGGGCGCCGCGCGGATTGCACTCGAGGCGGACGCGCCGCTCGTTCCGGCTGCGGTCGCCGGTACCGAGCGGCTCATGCGCTTTGCCCCCCTTCGCGTCGCGTACGGCGCGCCGGTCGACCTCGACGACCTCCGTGGCAGCGCGGACATCCGCGCCGCCTCGCAGGAGGCGACCGACCGGCTCATGGCGCGCATCGCGGAGCTCGAGACGTCTCTCGCATGAGCGTCCTCCTCGCAGTCGACGGGGACTCGTTCGCGCACCGCGCCTACCACGGGCTCCCGAAGTCGATCCGCCTCAACGCCGTCGTCGGCTTCATGAACATGCTCACGCGGCTGTGGCAGGCGGAGAGGCCCGACTGCGTCCTCGTCGCCTGGGACACGCTGACGGTGCCGACGTACCGACATGAGGCGTTCGAGCCGTATCAGTCGGGCCGCGTGTTCGAGGACTCGATCGTCGAGCAGCTCGAGATTCTTCCGCAGGTCACTGCGGCGTGCGGGTTCGCGACCGCGAAGGCACCCGGCTACGAGGCCGACGACTTCCTCGCCGCCGGCGCGCGGGCGTGGCCGGGCGACGTGCTCGTCGCGACCTCCGACCGCGACGCGTTTCAGCTCGCGAGCGAGCGTGTGACGATCCTCCAGCCGACGAGAGGGGTGAGCGAGATTGCGCGGATCGGCCCGGCGGAGGTGCGCGAGCGCTACGGCGTCGACCCCGAGCAAGTGCCCGACCTCATCGCGCTGCGCGGCGACCCGTCCGACAAGCTGCCCGGCGCGCGCGGCATCGGCCCGAAGAAAGCGGCGGAGGTCCTCAAGCAGTACGGCACGCTCGAGGCGGCGCTCGCCGACGGGCGCTTCGCAGCGGAGGCGGAGGACTTGCGTCTTTACCGGCGAATCGCGGCAATGGACGCCTCCGCCCCCCTTCCTCCCCTCGCACAGGTAACACCTACGTGGGCGGAGGCGTCCACGATTCTCGAAGGTCTCGGTCTCGGCGGGCTCGCCGGAAGGGTTCGCGCGCTATCGATGTCCTGACGCATCCGGCGATGGCCCGTCTCCACCCGACGGTCGGCCACCCGGAGCGGCCCGAGCGCCTGCGCGCGCTCATCGACCACATCGGAGAGTGGAGCGAGGGCCGAGCGGCGACCGACGAGGAGCTCGCGCTTTGCCACACGCCCGAGCACGTCGCGCGGGTCCGCGAGATCGACGCTCCGACCCTCTTCGACTTCGACACCGTGTGCACCGCGACGACGTATGAGGCGGCGGCGCTTGCCGCCGGCACGGCAATTGAGGCGGCCCTGCGCGGCGGTTTCGCGCTCGTCCGCCCGCCGGGACACCACGCGTTCGCGGAACGCGCGTCTGGCTTCTGCATCTTCAACAACGTCGCGGTCGCGGCCCGCGTCGCCCAGCGGGAGCTCGGCTATGAGCGCGTTGCGATCGTCGACTTCGACGTCCACCACGGGAACGGGACGGAAGCGATCTTCCGCGACGACGACAGTGTCTTCTTCGCCTCGCTCCACCAGTGGCCGTTCTATCCCGGCAGCGGAGGCCCGGACGACCAGGCGGAGACCACGCTCAACGTGCCGCTCCGCGCGGGGTCAGGCGACGCGGAGTACCTCGAAGCGTTCGATCGCGTCGTCGAGCCGGCGGTCACCGCGTTTGCGCCGGAACTCGTGCTCGTCTCGGCCGGTTTCGACGCTCACGAGGACGACCCGCTCGCGGAGATGCGGGTCACGGAGAACGGGTTCCGCGAGCTCGCCCGCAGGTGCAGCAGCCTCGCCGACCGCGTCGCGGCGGTGCTCGAGGGCGGCTACGAGCTCGAAACGCTGCCGCGGCTCGTCGACGCGGCGCTCGACGGCTTCACGGCTTGAAGAAGGCGGGGCAGCTCCCGTCGAGAGGCTGCCCCGCCTTCGTCCGCTGCCCCACCCCATCGGTGGATACGACTGTTGCATCGGCCCCCGTTGCGATACGCCCGACCTCAATGGAGTGATTGCACGTACGACGGACGTAATCCGCGTAGCAGACAGCCGATTGTCTGTCTACATTGTCCCCGTGAGACGCTCGCTCGTCCTATTTGCCGGCCTCGTTGTCGCCTGCGTGCTCTCCGTGACCGCGGTAGCCAAGTCGACCACGACGACGCCGCTCAAGCACGTGACGATCTTCGGCGACTCGTCCGCAGCGGCGCTCAGCTGGGATTCGCAGGCGCGGGCGGAGATCGAGAAGGCCAACCGGGTCACGTACGAGCTCCAGCCGTGCGGCCGCTTGACGACTCCCGGCTGCATCAGCCCGCCGCCGCCGAGCGTCCTCTCGGAGGTGCGCACGCTCGATCGCCGGATCGGGCCGACCGTGATCGTCCTCGTTGGCTACAACGACGACCCCCACGTCTACCTCGACGGGATCGACACCGTGTTGCGCGCCATGCACCGCCGCGGGGTCAAGCAGGTCCTCTGGCTGACGCTGCGCGTGCAAGCCCACCCCTCGCAGTACCGGGGCACGAATTCGGTGATCATCGGCGCGGCGAAGAGGTGGCCGTTCATGACCGTCGTCCCCTGGGGCGCCTACTCGGGGCCGCACCCGGAGTGGTTCACCGACGGGATCCACTTCACGTCGTACGGCGCAGTGAAGTTCGCCACCTATCTCCACAACACGCTGAAGAAGTACGGCCTCACCGGGCCGATTGGCTCCACCTCCGGTTAAAGCCGGGGAGGGTTTGGGCCACGGCGCGTCGAATCACCCGGCCGTTCCGTCCGTACAAACAAACGGGAGAGGATTCGATGTCAATCGGACTCCGGCAGTTGCTACTACTCGCGGCGACGATCGTCTTCGTCATTGCGATCTTCGACGACGCGAACTGGACGAATTGGGCCTCGATCGGCCTGGCGTGCTCGGCCGGCGCTGCGCTCGTCAAAGAGATGGGCTGGGATCGCATGCTCAGCAGCGCAGGAAGCACTGCCTAGCGCCACCGGTTCTCACCGCACCTATGGAAAAGCCCCGCCTGAGCGGGGCTTTTCGTTAGCAGGCCTGTAAGCCGGATCCTGTCGAGGGTGACCATCCATCTATGCGGTTACCCGGCTCCTCGGCGGGCAGCGTCGGCGGAGCCTGTTCACCTTGCACCGGACGGGGTTTGGCGAGCCGGCTCTGTCGCCAGAGCCGCTGGTGGGCTCTTACCCCACCGTTTCACCCTTACCTGTCGCGACTCCGGAGATCCGCGATCAGGCGGTCTGTTTTCTGTGCCACTTTCCGTCGGCTTTCGCCGCCTCCCTTGTCTGTTTCCAGATGGCGAGAGCGTCCTGCCCTGTGGTGTCCGGACTTTCCTCGAGTCTCGAACGACCCGCGGTCACCCGGCCTGCGGCGCGGATTGTACCGGCCCACCCTCTCCAATTTGCCCAGCTTCGGCCGTGATGCGCCCGTGCATGACCATCCCGCACTCCGGGCAGCGGACGTGCGGCCCCTCGTGGAGGACGAACTCGCCGCACACCGGGCACTCGAGCGATGCCCCACGCAGCACCGCGAGGAGCTCCTGCTCGAGCGACCGGGCGAAGGGCGCGACGGAGCTCACAGCTCCCGGAACACCCCCACCACCTTGCCGAGGATTTGGACGTAGTCGGCGTAGATCGGCTCGAGCGCGCTGTTTTCCGGCTGCAGGCGGATGCGGTTGCCCTCGCGGAAGAAGCGCTTGACCGTTGCCTCGTCGGCCGTCTCGTCGTCGCCTGCGAGCGCGACGACGATCTCGCCGTTGCGCGCGTCCTGCGCGCGCTGCACGACGACGAGGTCGCCTTCGAGGATCCCGGCCTCGATCATCGAGTCGCCCTTGACCCGAAGGAGGAAGTCGCCGTGGAGCGTCTCGGGGACGGCGATCTCGTCCTCGACGTTCTGCTCGGCGAGGAGCGGCCCGCCTGCCGCGATCTGGCCGAGCAGCGGGAGCTTCGGCAGCGACGCGGGCTCGACATCAGCCGCTCGTGCGCGCCCCAGCACCTCCAGCGCCCGCGGCTTAGTCGGGTCACGCCGCAGCAGTCCCGCGCGCTCGAGGTTCGCAAGATGTGCGTGCACGGTCGACGGAGACGCAAGACCGACGGCTTCTCCGATCTCGCGCACGGTCGGCGGGTAGCCGTGCCGTTCGCTGTAGTCGAGCACGAAGCTCCAGATCTCGCGCTGGCGGACGGTCAGTTCCGTGCTGGTTTGCATCTCACGCTCCGGGGTCCGAGGACAGGGACGAACACGTGTTCGCCAGCAGGTTACGGACTCCTCCGGACGGCGTCAATTAAAAGAAGGCCGCCCGAAGGCGGCCTGGAGTGCATGCGCTGGAGAGGACTTGAACCTCCACGGCCTTTTAAGGCCACTAGGCCCTCAACCTAGCGCGTCTACCAATTCCGCCACCAGCGCGAGAGCCGGGCCAGTGTATCGGCAGGGCGCCGCGCCGCTACATGTACTTGAAGAGCGCGATGCTGTTCGCGAAGAACAACACGGCGAGCACGACCGTGAGACGCGTCAGGTTGCGCTCGACGATGTGCGTCCCGCCCTGCGAGGCCGGCGTGAAGCCGAGGCCGCCCATGCCGGCGTCGCGGCCCGAGTGCATGAGGACGAGCGAGACCAGCCCAATGACGATCAGCACCTGGGTGACTGCGAGGAACTGGAGCACGGGCGCAGGGTAGCCGTCCGGCTTCCTATTTGCCACGCGCGACGTCGACGATCGCCTCGACGAGCTCCGATGCGATCCGGTCCTTCGTCACGTAACCCGACGCCCCGGCCTCACGCGCGCTGTCGACGTCGGAGCGCGAGTTCGAGCCGGTGAGCATGAGAATCGCTGCGTCGTTTCCTGCGGCGCGGATCGCGCGCGTTGCCTCGATCCCGTCGAGCACCGGCATGCTCACGTCCATGAGGACGAGATCCGGCTTCAGCTCTTGCGTGAGCTCGACCGCTTCTCCGCCGTCGCGTGCCCGGCCGACGACCTCGATCCGCTTCTCGCCGGAGAGGATCGCCTCGAGCGCCTCCGTGAAGAGAAGGTGGTCGTCAGCGATGAGAACACGGATCCGGCGTTTCATGCCTCCCATGTTGCCCTGTTAGTTTCGGAGTTGTGGAGGAAAATGTGCGCGAAAGGATTCAAAAGCTGCTCGTCACCGGCGACAACCGGCTGAAGCAGGGCGTCGATCCCGCGAAGGCGCGGGAGAGCTGGGAGCAGGCGCTCGCCCTCGCGGAGGAGGCAGGCCTCGAGGATCGGATCCGGCCTCTCGTCGAGCTCAGGCTTGCGGATCTAGACCAGCCGCACGACTAAGAATCGCCTCGATCCGCTCCGCCTGGCGAAGGACGTCGTGCGCGGCGGAGGCTTCGCGCGCCGCGTGGTTCGGGCACGGAAGCGACGCGGCGGTCGCGAGTGCGCGCGCGAGCTCGTCGACGTCGAGCGGGTCGACAAGCACGCCGGCGTCCGGGGGCACGAACTCGGGCGGCCCGCCGATGCGTGTTGCGACGACGGAGCGTCCGCTCGCCATCGCTTCGAGCAGCGCCTGGCCGAGCGGCTCGACGAGGCTCGGCTGCGCAAGGACGTGGCTCGCGGCGAGGAGCCGCGGGATCTCCTCGTGGCCGACGCGGCCGAGGAGCTCGACGTTCGCGCGTCCCTCGAGGGCCGCCCGCTCCGGCCCGTCGCCGGCGAACGTCAGCGTCCCCTCCGGGAGCCGGGCGAACGCGGCGGCGAGGCGGACGACGTTCTTCCTCTCGCTGAGCGTGCCGAGGCAGAGGAAGCGCGGCGGGCCGTCGGGCGCAGGCTGAACGGAGAAGCGCTCGCGATCGACGCCGCTCGAGACGACCTCGGTCTTCGCGGCGGCTTCGGGAAGCTTCGTCTCGAGCTCGCGCCGCAGGTAGTCGGAGACGCAGATCACCGTCGAGGCGCGCCGCACGACGAGGCGCGTCGCCGCAGCGATGCCGGGATACGCGCCGATGTTGCGGACGTCGCGGCCGTGCGCGGTGACGACGAGCGGTGCGCGGCCCGCGAGCGCCGCGATCAGCCCCGCGGGGACGAGGAAGTGCGCGTACACGACGTCGGGTTTCGCCGCCGCGACCGTCCGCCGCGCGAGCGTGAGGTAGCGAAGCTTCCCGCCGGCGCGCGTGTCGAGCACCGCGAGCTCGACCTCGTGCCCGCGCGCGACGAGCGCCCGCTCCACCTGCGCGACGAACGTCCCGAGGTCGGGCGCGTCGGGTCCGGGATACATCTGCGAGACGACCAAAATCCGCACGGCGAGCAGCGTACGATGGATCGCCGTGGCGGCGGTTGTCGAGGTTGTGGGCTTGGAGAAGGTCTTTCGCGTGCCCGAGCGCGAAGGCGGGCTGCGCGCTGCCGCGAAGGGGCTGATCCGGCGGCAGTGGCGCGACGTCCGCGCCGTCGACGAGATCTCGATCGAGATCGACGCCGGCGAGGTGGTCGGCTTCCTCGGCCCGAACGGGGCCGGGAAGACGACAACGCTGAAGATGCTCGCCGGCCTGCTCTACCCGACCGGGGGCGAGGCGCGCGTGCTCGGCCACGTCCCCTCGAAGCGCGAGCGCGAGTACCTGCGGCGGATGACGCTCGTCATGGGCAACCGCAACCAGCTGCAGTGGGATCTGCCGGCGCTCGACTCGTTCGACCTCAACCGCGCGATCTACCGGCTGCCGCGCGCCGACTTCCTACGCACGCGCGACGAGCTCATCGAGCTGCTCGACATCGGCGACCTCGTCCGCAAGCCGGTGCGCCAGCTGTCGCTCGGCGAGCGGATGAAGGTCGAGGTGGTGGGCTCGCTCCTCCACCTCCCGCAGGTGCTCTTCCTCGACGAGCCGACGATCGGCCTCGACGTGACGATGCAGAAGCGCATCCGCTCGTTCATCGCCGAGTACAACGCCCGCTACGGCGCCACCGTCCTCCTTACGAGCCACTACATGGCGGACGTCGAGGCGCTGTGCAAGCGCGTCATCGTCATCCACCACGGCCGGATCCTGTTCGACGGAGCGCTCGACGCGCTCACGCACCGGTTCGCGCCGCTGAAGACGATCCAGGCGGTGCTCGCGGACGGCGAGACCGTCCGGCTCCAGGTTCCGAAGAACGAGACGTCGGCCGCGACGGCGAAGCTCCTCGCCGAGCACGAGGTGATCGACCTGACCGTCGAGGACCCGCCCATCGAAGACGTGATCGAGCAGGTCTTCGCCGTGGAACGGGACGCGTGAGCGAGCTCACCGCCGCCGGCCGCTTCGAGCGCCGCGAGTCGAGCCTCCGCTCGATGCTCGACTTCTACGGCACGACGATGCGCACGCAGATCCAGACGCAGTTCCAGTACCGCGTCGCGATGTACATGTACACGGTCGGAATGGTCGCGGAGCCGACCATCTACCTCGTCGTCTGGCGGACGATCGCGAACACCCACGGCGGCGCCGTCGACGGCGTCACGGCCCAGCAGTTCGCCGCCTACTACATCGTCTGGACGTTCGTCCGCGTGATGAACATCGTCTTCACGCCGTACGGCTGGGAGCACCGCATCCGCGAGGGCGAGCTTTCGGGCCAGCTCCTGCGGCCCCTGCACCCGATCCACTACGACCTCGCTGCGTTCGCCGGGCAGAAGGTGCCGTGGCTGATCCTTTATGCGCCGATCGCGGTCGGTCTGTCGCTCGTCTTCCACCCGGCTTTCCACCCGAGCGCGTTCGGCGTGGTCGTCTTCCTCATCGCGATCTGGGGCGCCTACCTCATCCGCTCTCTGAACCAGTTCACGCTCGGGATGGTGACCTTTTTCACGACGCGCGCCGGCGCCATCTTCCAGGTCTGGTTCCTCGCCGAGCTGCTCCTTTCCGGGCGCCTGCTGCCGCTGACGCTCATGCCGACGTGGACGCAGTCGATCGCGAACTGGCTGCCGTTCAAATGGACGTTCTATTTTCCGATCGAGGCGCTCGTCGGCCACATGTCGAACGGCGCGTTGCTGCGCGGGCTCGGCTACCAGGCGCTCTGGTGCGCGATCTGTGGCCTCGTCGTCATGGGAGCGTGGCGGCTCGCCTTGAAGCACTACACCGCGGTGGGGAACTAGGTGTCCCACCCGGCGACAGTCAAGGCGGCTCTGGCGGCTGCAAAGCGGCGCCATGCGGCGTCCTCAGTCGCCCCGATAGCTTCAGCTATCGGGACTCCCTGCGTCCTTGCCTGGCTTGCTTTTCGCTCGCCAGCCCCACCAGACCGTCACCGGGCGGGACACTGATGCGTCCGTTCGTCGTCGCGTGGACGTACCTCCGGCTCGGGGTGCTGAACGAGCTGCAGTACCGCGCGAACTTCTTCGTCGCGCTATTCCAGTCGGCGCTCCAGGTCGGCGTCGGGCTCGCGGTGCTCGCGCTCGTCTACTCCCACACGGAGAAACTCAACGGCTGGACGGAGTCACAGCTCCTGATCATCGTCGGCATCCAGATCCTCCTCGGCGGCATCGTCCACTCGCTCATCCAGCCGAACATGGAACGGCTCACGCAGGAGGTGCAGGACGGCAAGCTCGACTTCGCGTTGACCCGGCCCGAGGACGCGCAGCTCATCATCTCGGTGCGGCAGGTGCAGCTCTGGAACCTCGTCGAGGTCGTCTCGGGGTCGATCGTCGTCGCCGTCGGCGTCGCCCGGCTCGGGCGCGGCGTCGACGCGGGACACGTGCTGGCCTTCGTCGGGCTGCTCGGCGTCGGCGCGCTACTCCTCTATTGCTTCTGGCTCCTGCTCGCGACCGGCGCGTTCTGGGTCGTGAACATGTGGTTCCTCTCGGAGTTGTTCGAGGGTCTCTACCAGACCGGCCGCTGGCCGATCGGGATCTACCCCGGCTGGCTGCGCTACTCGATGACGTATCTCGTCCCAGTCGGGTTCGCGGTGACCGTCCCGGCGCAGGCGATGACCGGGCGGCTGTCATGGATGACGGTCGGCATCGCGCTGCTGTTCGCGGTCGCGCTCACCGCCTTCACGCGCTGGTTCTGGCGATTCGGGCTGCGGCGCTACTCAGGCGCCTCGGCGTAGACGGCCGCGCCCGGCCATGTCCGGTACCTGTTACCGGACATGGCTCTTTGAGACGGCATCGCGGGCCCGCGCCTCGATCAGCAGCTCGAGCGCTGCCACGGAGCCACCGAGCTCGGCGAGCACGATCGCCGCGTCCACGAAAGGGAACGCGTCGCTCTTGCCGATCGTCGTGCCGTAGCTACACCAGCGCCACTCCTCCGCCCGACGACACATCGCCTCACGGACAGGATTCAGGACGACGTAGGCGTAGGCGCCGAGCAGATCGCGCGCATCGTCGATGCGTCGACTGCCGTACCGCTTGCGAACGAAGTACCCCGACCGCGCGTGCCGGTCGTTGAACTGCTTGCTGTATTCGCGGCTTAGATGAGCCATTCCGAATGGCAACGACTCGTCGGGGACATGGACGAGCAGATGGACGTGCGTCGTCATCTGGCAGAAGACGAGGCATTTCCAGTCGTAGCGATCGAGTACATGGACCAGTAACCGGATCCAGGCCATCCGATCGACTTCGTCGACGAAGTAGGGCCAGTTTCCGGTCGCGTTGACCCAAACGTGATGGATCCCTGGGGTGAAATCGCGCGGCCGGCTTGGCATCCGGCAGAGATTCCCAGCCCGAAGCTCCGCCCGCAATTCGCTCTTTGGGACGCATCTGTATCGGACATGTCCGGTAGCAGGTACCGGACGTGTCCGTACTGGACATGGCTAGGCGCGAGGGCGGAGCGAGTCGTACATCCCCCACTCCTCGCGGAGCGTCTCGCAGATCTCGCCGACGGTGCAGCGCGCGCGGAGCGCTTCCCGCATCGGAGGGAGGAGATTCGCCTCGCCGCGCGCTGTCTCGCGCACGGCGGCGAGGGCCGCCGCGGCTTCGTCCGCGTGCCGCTCGGCGCGGACGCGAGCCGTGCGCTCGAGCTGGCGCTTCTCGGCGTCCGGATCGATCTGGAGGAGCTCGACGCGCTCCTCGCCTTGCTCGTGGAAGGCGTTGACGCCGACGATGACGCGCTCGCCGACCTCCACCTGTTGCTGCCACGCGAACGCCGCCTGCTCGATCTCGTCCTGGATGAAGCCCGCTTCGACCGCCGCGACGGCGCCGCCCTGCTCGTCGACGCGCTCGATGAGCTCCCACGCGCGCGCCTCGAGCTCGTCGGTCAGCGACTCGATGAAGTACGAGCCGCCGAGCGGGTCGGCGGTGTCGGTCGTGCCGCCCTCCGCCGCGAGGATCTGCTGCGTGCGCAGCGCAATGTGCGCCGCGTGCTCGCTCGGCAGAGCGAGCGCCTCGTCGAAGGAGTTCGTGTGGAGCGACTGGGCGCCGCCCGCGATCGCCGAAAGCGCCTGGATCGCGACGCGGACGATGTTGTTCTCCGGCTGCTGCGCCGTCAGCGTCGAGCCGCCGGTCTGCGCGTGGAAGCGGAGCGCCAGCGCCTTGGGGTTCGTCGCGCCGAAGCGCTCCCTCATGATCCGCGCCCACAGCCGCCGCGCCGCGCGGAACTTTGCGACCTCCTGGAAGAAGTGATTGTGCGCGTTGAAGAAGAACGAGAGCCGCGCGCCGAACTCGTCGGGAGAAAGCCCCGCGTCGACGGCGGCCTGGCAGTACGCGATCCCGTTCGCGAGCGTGAACGCAAGCTCCTGCACCGCGGTCGAGCCGGCCTCGCGGATGTGGTACCCGCTGATCGAGATCGTGTTCCACTGCGGGATCCGCTCGGCGCAGTACGCGAACAGATCCGTCGTCAGCCGCATCGAGGGGCGCGGAGGGAAGATGTAGTTCCCGCGCGCGATGTACTCCTTGAGGATGTCGTTCTGGACGGTGCCGCGGAGCGCGGCCGCGTCGACTCCCTGCTGCTCGGCGACGAGTTCGTACAGCAACAGCAACAGCGACGCCGGCGCGTTGATCGTCATCGACGTCGACACCTCGCCGAGCGGGATGCCGCCGAGGAGGATCTCCATGTCGGCGAGCGAGTCGATCGCGACGCCCGTGCGGCCGACCTCACCGAGCGCGCGCGGGTCGTCGGAGTCGTAGCCGAGCTGCGTCGGCAGGTCGAACGCGATCGACAAGCCAGTCTGCCCGCGCTCGAGGAGATAGCGATAACGCGCGTTCGACTCCTCCGCAGAGGCGAAACCCGCGTACTGCCGGATCGTCCAGGGTCGGCCGCGGTACATGTCCGGGTACGGGCCGCGGGTGTACGGGAACTCGCCCGGCGCCTCGAGCGGGCGCGGCGCGTCCGCCGCGGAGTAGACCGGCTTCACGCCGATGCCGGACTCGGTACGCCGGTCGTCGGTCGCCGCCATCGCCAAGATCGTACTGCGGCCCGCCGCCGATCCCCCGCGCGAGGGATTTGCGGAGGTCTTTCCCCCCGCCGGGGGATATAGCGGGGCCCGTCCTCTCCTTCAATCCGATCCGCGTCGCACACCGGCGCGTTGACAACGACTGAAGGGGACGGAATCGGATGCGGAACTGCGGAAACTTCTTTCGAGCCATGAGGCCCCTGGCGATCGCTGTGACGTTCGCGTTCGGCGCCGCGCTCGTGACCGCCGGAACGGTGTGGGCCGACGACTTGTCGCAGCTCCCCGACATCACGAAGCAGGTGCAGAGCATGCAGCACGACCTCGACCAGCTGCAGGCGAAGGGACAGAGCGGCAAGGTCGGCAAGCTCGCGGCGATGGCCAACTGCGGCTACGGCTCGACGCAACAGGTCTTCAGCGCCTGGGGCGATCCCGCCAACTACGCGCTCGCACCGGGCGGAGACATGTCCGACACGAGCGGCTGGACGCTGAAGAACGTCCAGACGAGCACGGACCACGATCCGTTCACCGACGGAGCCGGGTCCCTCATCTTCGCCAAGGGCGATGCCGAGGCTACGAGCCCGGTGACGTGTGTCAACCTCGACAACCCGAGCATGCGCGTCTTTCTCGCCGATCGCGGCGGAAACGGCAAGGCGCACCTCGACGTGACTCTCATCTACCAGGGGCTCGACGGCGGCACGAAGAAACTGACGGTCGCGAAGCTCAAGGTGGACGACAGCTGGCAGCCCTCGGTGGTGATCCCGATCCCCGTCGGCCTCCTCGCCGCCGGCAACACGAGCGGCTGGGTGCCCGTCGCGTTCAACTTCAAGGTGAACGGAGTGCAGAAGGACGAGACCTTCTCGCTCGACGGCATCTGGGTCGATCCCTGCATCAGCCGATAAGACCGCCTCTCCTCCCCAGGGGCGTCCTCGCGTGGGGCCGGCACTCGCCGGCCCCACGTGTTCATGTCGACCGGCCTCCTGGCCGATAGACGGTCGGGAACCCTCTCGCCATGCCCGATTCGACGAACACCGCCTTCGATCCAGAGACCGAGCGCCTGCTCGCGGAAGCGCGCGAGCGTGGGAAGCGTTCGTTCAGCCGCACCGAGCGGCTGACGTACTGGCTCTCGAGCTTCGGCTTCATCGCCGCGGCACTCGGCCTCCTCCTCGGCCAGGCGACGACGCGGTCACTCCCGCACACCTGGGTCGTCGTTCTGCTCGTCGGCTCGTACGCGATCGCCTCGCGGCTCGAGTTCGAGGTCGGGAGCACGCTCGCGATCCCGACCGAGCTCGTGCTCATCGAGATGCTGTTCCTCCTGCCGCCCGAACAGGTCCCGCTGTGGGTGCTCGCGGGCGGGCTCTTGAGCCAGGCGCCCGAGTACCTCTCCGGCGTCGTCCCGCTCGAGCGGGCGTTGATCATCGTCGGGAGCTCGTGGTTCGCCCTCGGGCCGGCGATCGTCTTCCGGTCCTTCGATGGGCCGAGCGCGGAGATGAGCGCCCGGACGCTGGGCATCCTCGGGCTCGCGATCGCAGCGCAGTTCGCGATCGACGCGGTCACCTCTTCGGCTCGTGAGTGGACGGCGCTCCAGGTCCCGCCGCGCAAGACGGTCGCGGGAATGCCGCTCGTCTTCACGATCGATCTCGTGCTCGCTCCGATCGGGCTCCTCGCCGCGATCGCGGCAAGTCGCGGTAACGCGGCGCTCCTTCTGCCCCTCCCGCTCCTCTTCGTGATCGCGTTGACGACGCGGGAGCGCCAAACGCGCTTCGACCAGGCGCTCGAGCTCTCGAGTGCGTATCGCGGCACGGCCTTCCTCCTCGGCGACGTGATCGAAGCCGACGACGCCTACACGGGAGCGCACAGCCGCGACGTGCTCGACC
>JAWVDC010000019.1:0-4590 GCA_033857715.1 Gaiellaceae bacterium
ATAGAGAAAGACGATCTCGATGTCGAAGACGATGAAGAGCATCGCCGTGAGGTAGAAGCTCACGCTGAAGCGCTGAGGCTTCATCTGGCCGCGCGAGACGCCCGACTCGAAGGGCACGCTCCGCGCCCGTGTCCGCCGCGCGGGACGCTGCGCGAACACGAACGACATGACCATCATCGAGCCCGGAATCACGAGCGCGAGGAGTCCATAGATCAGAAACGGCAACCAGCTACTCAGCATCGGCGCACACCCAACGGCCGACAATAACAACGGCGCGGGGGCCGCACTTGCAGGTACCGAATCGGCGTAGCGGAGCCTGCTACCCCTGTTACAAAGTCCGCCCGTTTTAGGGTCGGAGTCCGTTGGTACCATGACCGCAATGGCGACGATCGAACGTACCGAGAGCATTGTCTCCCTCACGCCCGCCGCGGCCGCCAAGATCGGCGCGCTGCTCGCGGCCGAGGAGGACGTCTCCGTCCTTCGCGTCGCGATCGAGGGCGGCGGTTGCTCCGGCTTCCAGTACGGCCTCGGCTTCGACCGTGGCGCCCAGGAGGGCGACCACGAGTTCGAGTGCGAGGGCATCACCGTCGTCGTCGACCCCTTCAGTGCTCCGTATCTCATGGGGGCGCAGGTCGACTACCTCGAGACGATCCAGGAGTCCGGGTTCAAGATCGAGAACCCGAACGCCGCCGCGTCATGCGGTTGCGGCCACTCCTTCACCGTTGCCGAGGGCGCCGAGGGCGAGGCTCCGGCTGACGCCGCGGGCGGCTGTGGCTCTGCTTGCTCGCACTGAGCGGATCATCCGAGTGAGATAGGCTCGCGCCGATGCTGCGGCCCGTCTTCAACGTCCTCAGCTCGCTGCTCTTTCTCGCAGTGGTGATCCAGGTCGGCCTCGCCGGCTACGGCGTATTCGACGCCCTCCACAAGGCGAAGAGCGGCCCGGTGACGAAGGAGATGATCGAGAACGGCTTCGACCCCCACGGCTTGGTCGGCACGGCGGTGCTCGGCCTCATGGTTCTCCTCGTGCTCGCGGCGGCAGCAGGCCGGCTCGGCCAGACCTGGCTGACGTGGTCGGTCGGGCTGCTCGTCCTCGGTGTCATCCAGATGATTCTCGGAGTCGTCTCACCGTCCCTGCCGTGGCTCGGCTTCGTGCACGGGATCAACGCGCTCGCGATCTACGCCGGCGCGGCACTGCTCGCGCACCGGGCGTGGACACGCAAGAAGCACGCCCCCGCCCCGGCGGAGTAATGCCGCTGCGGGTCGCAGTGGTCGGCTCCGGCCCGGCGGGCTTCTACGCGGCCGGCGCGCTGCTCTCGGCGGAAGCGCCGGTCGAGGTGGACATGATCGAGCGGCTCCCGACCCCGTGGGGGCTCGTCAGGCTCGGCGTCGCGCCCGACCATCCGAAGCTCAAGACCGTCTCGCGCGCGTTCGAGAAGATCGCGGCGCAGCCGGGCTTCCGTTTCCTCGGCAACGTCGAGGTGGGGCGCGACCTCACGCACGAGGACCTGACCCGCCTGTACGACGCCGTCATCTATGCCGTCGGCGCGCAGACCGACCGCCGGCTCGGCATCCCGGGCGAGGATCTGCCGGGGTCGTGGCCGGCCACCGCGTTCGTCGCTTGGTACAACGGCCACCCCGACTTCCAGGACGTGCCGTTCGATCTCGACGTCGAGCGCGCCGTCGTCATCGGAGTCGGCAACGTCGCGCTCGACGTCGCGCGGATGCTCGCGCTCACGCATGAGGAGCTCGCGCCCACCGACACGGCCGACGCCGCCATCGAGGCAATCGCGTCCTCGTCGCTCAAGGAGATCGTCATCGTCGGCCGGCGAGGCCCGGCGCAGGCCGCGTTCACGACGCCGGAGCTGCAGGAGATGGGCGAGCTCGCCGGCGCAGACGTCTACGTCGACCCGGCCGACCTCGAAGGCGCGGAGCCGAAGGACACGAACGCCGAGCGGAATCTCGCCGTCCTCCACGAGCTCGCGGCCAAGGCGCCCGAGGGCAAGCCGCGCCGCGTCGTCTTCAAGTTCTTCGAGTCCCCGGTCGCGATCCTCGGCGACGAGCGCGTCGAGGGAATCGAGCTCGTCCGCAACGTCCTCGACGAGAACGAGCGTGCCGTCGCGACCGACGTGACCGAGACGCTCGCGTGTGGGCTCGTGTTCCGCAGCGTCGGTTACCGCGGCGTCGAGCTTCCCGGGATCCCCTTCGAAGAGCGCAGCGGCACGATCGCGAACGAGGGTGGTCGTGTCGGCGACGGCGTGTACTGCGCCGGCTGGATCAAGCGCGGCCCGACCGGCGTCATCGGCACGAACAAGAAAGACGCCAGCGAGACCGTCGAGCTCCTACTCGAAGACGTCGCCTCCGGGCGCCTCGCCCCGAAGCCCGACACGAGCGCCGCCGCCATCGACGCAGTGCTCGCGGAGCGCGGGGTGCGCGTCGTCGAGTACGACGGCTGGACCGCGATCGACGAGACCGAGCGCGCGGCAGGCGAGACGAGCGGCCGCCCGCGGGTGAAGCTCTGCTCCTGGGACGAGTTGCTCGCGGCTGCCGAACGGGTAGGTCACCGAGCGTAAGCAGCGCGTAAACCGCGATTTACGAAAATCGTAGTCCGATCTACACTCAGTCGGCTCAACCTGCGGGGAGCTTCGTACCTGCGGGAGACAAGGGGGATTTCCTTGAAACTCAGTGCCACACGCACGCGCGCCGCGTTCTTTGCCGTCGGCGCCGCGGCCATCATCGCCGCATCGCTCGGCTCCGCCCAGGCGGCCTCCGGGCGGCAGGCGATCAAGAACAGCCGGCCGGCGTGGCTCAACCACGCCACGAACCAGGGCCACGCTGCGCCGGGCGCAGCGGTCGACGCCCGGATCTACCTCGCGCCGAACGGTGGGATCGCGAAGCTGAAGCAGTTCGCGGTCTCCGTCTCGACGCCGGGCAACAAGCAGTTCCGCCACTTCCTCACGCCGAGCCAGTACTACCAGCGCTTCGGCACCACGAGCGACACGGTCTCGGCTGTGAAGTCGTGGCTGACGGGATCCGGCCTGAAGATCTCAGGCGCCGACACCCATAACCGGTGGCTCGACGTCCGCGGCTCGGTCGCCCAGGCCGAGGCCGCGTTCGGCGTGAAGATCGACAAGTACAGGCACGACGGCCTCTCCGTGCAGGCGCCGACAGGCGCTCTCACCGCTCCGGCCGGCGTCGCGGCGTCCGTGCTCGGCGTTTCGGGCGTGGACACGACCCCGCAGTACGTCAAGCCCGCCTCGCAGAAGCCCGCCCCGCCGGTGTTCGGCTTCCGGAACGCGCGGCCGTGCTCGAGCTACTACGGCGAGCAGCTCGCCACGACTCTGCCGCAGTTCAACGGAGAGACCCTCCCGTATGCACCGTGCGGCTACACGGGCCTGCAGTTCCGCTCGGCCTATGAGGGCTCGACTTCGCTCGACGGCACCGGCGTCACCGTGGCGATCACGGATGCCTACGCCTCGCCGAACGTCGCGTCCGATGCCGCGACCTACGCCGCTCAGAACGGTGACCGCCCGTACGCGCAGGGCCAGCTCATCCAGACGCTGCCCAAGACCATGACGCGCGTGAACGACGGTCGCCGGCAGTGCGGCGAGAACGGCTGGTACGGCGAGGAGACCCTCGACGTCGAGGCCGTCCACGCGATGGCGCAGGGAGCGACCATCCACTACTACGGATCTCAGAGCTGTTACGACAAGGACTTCCTTGCCGTCTTCGCCCGGATCAACGACGAGGCTACGGCGCAGATCGTCACGAACTCGTGGGGCTCGGTCGAGCTCGGGCAGAAGTCCAGTCTGCTCGGGGCGTACGACCAGGCCTTCCTGCAGGGCGCCGCCGAGGGAATCACGTACATGTTCTCCTCTGGCGACAACGGCGACGAGGTCGACAGGACGGGAACGCTGCAGGCGGACTACCCGACGTCCGATCCGTACGTGACCGCCGTCGGCGGCACGAGCACGGCGATCGACGCGTCGGGCGCCCTCGCGTGGCAGACGGGCTGGGGCACGGAGAAGTACGCCCTCTCGTCCGACGGCACGAGCTGGGATCCGCTCGGCTTCCTCTATGGCTCCGGCGGTGGCTTCTCGCAGCTCTTCCCGCAGCCGAGCTATCAGGTGGGCATCACGCCGCCGGGCGCACGCGGTGTGCCGGACGTCGCGATGGACGCCGACCCGACGACGGGCATGCTAGTCGGCGAGACGCAGATCTTCCCGGACGGCGTGTACTACAGCCAGTACCGCATCGGCGGCACGAGCCTCGCGTCGCCGCTCTTCGCCGGGATGACCGCGCTGGCCTTCCAGCACGCCGGCCACGGAGTGGGCCTGCTCAACCCGACGATCTACACGCACCTCGATGCGTTCACCGACGTCGCGGGCACGCCGCCCGACGCCGGCAACGTCCGTGTCGACTTCGTCAACGGAATCGACGCCTCGGACGGCCTGAAGTACTCGGTGCGGACGTTCAATCAGGACTCGAGCCTCACCGTCGGTCCCGGCTGGGACGACGTGACGGGTCTCGGGACTCCGAACGCCGGCTGGCTCACCGCCGCCGGTTAAATCCCGCGAGGACGGCCGCGCCAGC
>JAWVDC010000020.1:0-3283 GCA_033857715.1 Gaiellaceae bacterium
GTCGTCGACGACGACGCGCACGTCGTTGCGCTGCGCGAGCTCGACGATCTCCTCGAGCGGGGCGATGTCGCCGTCCATCGAGAACACCCCGTCGGTGACGACGAGCGCGCCGCGCGATCCCGCCTGGCGCATCCCGTGCGCGAGGTGCTCGACGTCGCCATGCCGGTACACGAACGTCTCCGCCCTGGCGAGGCGGCAGCCGTCGACGATGGACGCGTGGTTGAGCTCGTCGGAGAACACGATGTCGCCCTCGCGCGCGAGCGCGGCCACGATGCCCGTGTTCGCGAGGTAGCCCGAGCCGAACAGCAGCGCGGTCTCCGACCCCTTGAACGCCGCCAGGCGCTCCTCGAGCCGCCGGTGGATCGTCATGTTCCCGGACACCAGCCGCGACGCGCCGGCCCCGACGCCCCAGCGCATCGCGGCGTCCGCCGCGGCCTGGCGCACGCGCGGATGGTCGGCGAGCCCGAGGTAGTTGTTCGAGCACAGCAGCAGGACCGGCTTGCCGTCGAGCACCACCCGCGGACCCTGCGGCCCCGAGATCATGCGCATCCTACGGTACAGGCCGAGCCCCTTGAGCTCGTCCAGGCGTTCCTCGATCTCCGACGACATGCGGCCTCCTACGCTGCGCGGGCGGGGTACCGGTTCGCCGCGCCATCCGGGCGCGGCGGGACCGACTCCTTCTTGCGGAACCTCAGCTGGGACGACGGATCCCACATGCGGACGTCGAGCGTGAGCCCGGCTTGCTCGGCTTCCAACAGGTCACCGACGACGTCGGGTGTCTCGCCCTCGAGCCAGCCCGAGCGGTTGTCGGGCCGTGGGTTTGCGCCGTTGTCGTCCTGGCGCGCGACGTTGAGCCCGTGCTCCTCGAACATCGCGCGGTCCTGCTCGGGCGTGTTGCCGAGCGTCGTGAGGAAGTTGCCCATCATCACGCCGTTGATCCCGGCCCGCACCGCGATCCGCTGGAGGTCGCGGATGTTCTCGACGCGCCCGCCGCACAGCCGGAACAGGGCGTCGGGGAGGATCAGGCGAAAGATGGCGATCCACTTGACCGCCTCCCACGGATCCATGTGGTCGCGGTCGCCGAACTTCGTCCCCGGGCGAGGGTTGAGCAGGTTGATCGGCACGCTCGTGGGGTCGATCTCCGCGAGCTCGAAGGCCATCTCGACGCGCTGCTCCGGCGATTCGCCCAGATTGAGGATGCCGCCCACGCACGTCTCGAGCCCCGCCTCGCGCACGGCGTCGATCGTGCGGAGCCGGCCCTCGTAGCGGACCGTCGAGGAGACCTCGGGGTAGTAGGACTTCGCGGTCTCCACGTTGTGGTGGACGCGCTGGATCCCGGCGTCCTTGAGGCGCTTGGCGCGGTCGACGCTCATGTGCCCGATCGACGCGCAGCGCTTGAGGTTCGTGTGCTCGGCGACGAGCTTGGCGCCCTCCACGATCTTCTCGAAGTCGCGCTTGGAGAGCCCCTGGCCCTGCGTGACCATGCAGAAGCGATGCGCGCCCGCCGCCTCGGCCGCCCGCGCGTGCTCGAGGATCTGGTCGGGCTCCATCATCGCGTGCATCGGCGTCTCGGCGTCCGCGTACTTCGACTGCGCGCAGAAGCCGCAGTCCTCCGAGCAGCCGCCGGACTTCGCGTTGACGAGCGAGCACATGTCCGTCGAATCCGCGAACCGCTCGACGCGGACGCGCCACGCCCGCTCGATGAGCGCCTCGATCTCGGCGTGGTCTGTGAGCGCACCGAGGCCGAGTGCCTCCTCGCGCGTGATCAGCGGTGCCATGAAGGGGGGAACGTCCTCTCGGTCGGACAGCTGAGCGCGAATCTACGCGCGTGTCCGGACGGTCCTGTGGGCTCCGCTGCGCGCCCGCCGGAGCGCTGAGCGCGGCGACGCACTTCGCGGGGAACACGCAGCTCCTCCCCGCGAAGGCCTCGGGCGTGACTGTCGGCTAGGTCGCGGTGACCGCCGGCACAGCCGGCACGGCCGGCAGCGAGCCCGACGGAAGGAGGTAGCGGACCGGCACGACGTCGTCGCGAATGCGGCCCGAGCGCTCACGGCCCATGTGGACACCGCCGGTGGAGCCGGCGTCCTCGAGCACCTCCGGCTCGCCGCCGCTCTTGATGATCCACGCCTCGATGTCCGCGAAGTGCGCGCCCTCGGCGAGGACGGCCGCGCGCTCGATCACATGGCCACCCGACTTCGTCGGGCGCGCCAGGCGGCGGACGATGTGATCGATGGTCGTGTCGTCCATCACCATCGGGTGACCTTCACGGCGCGGCGCCCGGCCTTCGCGCCGGTCTTCGCGGCCTTCTCGCGGCTCGCGGCGGCGCTCTCCTTCAGGCGCCGCTGCTCGGCGGTGCACTCGGCTGCCTTGTCGGCCATCGTCGTCCGCTTGCGAGCGGAGCTCGACCCGTGTGGTGCGCTCATAGGAGCAACCTCGATCTGCTCCCCTGAGGTAGAAGGTCAGCGCGGGCGGCAAGCGAAACCCGTCGCGACGGTACTGCTCGACCACCCATTCTAGGCGGTCAGGGCGCCCCGCACGACCGGTCAGCGCCCAAGCGGCTGCCAGGCCGGGTTGCCCTCGACCCGGTTCTTGTCCAGCAGCACCCGGGCTTTCCCCCCGCCGGCGGGGATCGTCTCGATGCCGCTCGAGTCGAACGCGACCGTGCGGCCGTCGGGCGAGAACACGGGGTCGCCCTCGAACCCGCCCTTCGTGAGCTGCTTCGGCTTGCTCGACAGCCGCATGATGAAGACGTCCGACTTGTTCCCCCCGCGCGAGCCCGTGAACACCAGCCGCCGCCCGTCGGGGGAGATGTCGACGTCGCGCGGCGCGGCATCGCAGCCTCCGGTCGGCTCGAACAGCGTCCGCGGCGCCGTGCCGTCGGGGTTCGCCGAGCGGATGCGGGAGCACGTGGCGCCGTCGTCGATGAACGCGATCCGATTGCCGTCCGGCGACCACACCGGGTCGCGGCCGCCGTCGGCCACCCGCTTCGCGTCGCTGCCGTCGAGCTTGGACTGCCAGACCTGGTCGTCGTCGCCGAAGTCCGAGCTGTTGGTCTGGTAGGTGAGCCGCTTCCCGTCCGGTGACCAGGCCGGGTGCGACGCGAACTCCCCGCCGCCCTTCAGCAGCACCAGCCGCCGGCCGCTCCCGTTCGCGTTCATCACGTAGATGCTCGCGCCCTTCACGTAGAGGATCCGCTTCCCGTCGGCGGACCATGTCGGGGTGTCGGCCTGCGCGTCCGCGCTGGTCCCGAGGGTCGGCGTGAGTTGCTTCTCTCCCTTCCCGT
>JAWVDC010000021.1:0-5209 GCA_033857715.1 Gaiellaceae bacterium
GCGCATCGCGTTCGCGGTGTCGTCGCAGACCGACTCGCGCGTCATCCTCGACACCGGCGGCGCCGAGTCGTTGCTCGGTCAGGGCGTCATGCTCTTCAAGCCGCTCGGCACCACCCGCCTCCAGCGCGTCCAGGGCGCGTATGTCTCGGAGGAGGAGGTCGCGCTCGTCGTCGAGCAGACGCGGCAGCGGGAGCAGGAGCTCGACGAGAGCTATCTCGAGCTGCCGGAGGTCTTCGCGTCGGACGACGACTCGGCCGACCACGGCGACTTCGACCCGGACGACGATCCGCTGCTCGACAAGGCGATCGAGATCGTGGTCACGACGCAGACCGCCTCGGTCTCGCTCATCCAGCGGCGTCTCCGCGTCGGCTATACGCGTGCCGGCCGGCTCATCGACATGCTCGAGCGCCGAGGGATCATCTCCGGCTACGAAGGCTCGAAGCCACGCCGCGTGCTCGTCGACGAGGGCCAGTACCACACATACGCCTCCGCTGAGTAGCGCGTAAGACAGGCGCAGCCCACTTCCGCGGAGGCCCGGCGAAGGCCCGAACGAACGGTCCAGCGACAAGAGGGCAAACGGCCCTCAGCACGTAGCCGCGGGAGGCCGCGCTCTCTCGCGGCGCAGTTCCGCCAAACAGCGAGTGAGTCCGAAGGGCTCGCGAGCTAGGAAATCGCGACCATGCGCTCGATCGCGAGCCGCGCCTTGTCCGCGATCTCCGGAGCGACCGTGACGACGTACTTGTTGTCGCGGAGCGAGTCGCGCACCTTCTCGAGCGTCGTCACTTTCATGTAGCGGCACTCGGCGTCGGCGCGCGCCGGCTCGAAGACCTTCCCCGGAGCCTCCTTCTGGAGCCGGTGGATGATGCCCGTCTCGGTCGCGACGATGAACCGCTGCTTGGGCGAGCGCTTCGCGTAGTCGATCATCTTCTCCGTCGAGAGGATCTGCGTCCGGTCGTTTGCGAACGCCATCGCCTGGCTCGCGCAGCCGCACTCTGGGTGGACGAGCAGCTCGGCCTCGGGATCCTCCTTCGTCCACCGGTCGATGTCTTCGGGGCGGATCCCGGCGTGGACGTGGCACTCGCCCATCCAGATCTCGAGCTTGCGGCCCGTGACCTTCTCGAGCCAGAGGCCGAGGAACATGTCAGGGAGAAAGAGGATCTCGGTGTCCTCCGGGATCGCGTCGATCACGGACTTCGCGTTGCCCGACGTGCAGCAGTAGTCGCTCTCCGCCTTCACCTCGGCCGTTGTGTTGACGTACGACACGACGACCGCGCCCGGATGCTCGGCCTTCCATTGGCGGAGCTGGTCCGCGTCGATCGACGCCGCGAGCGAGCAGCCGGCGCCGAGATCGGGGAGCAGGATCGTCTTCTCGGGGCTGAGGATCGCCGCCGTCTCCGCCATGAAGTGGACGCCGCAGAAGACCACCGTCGACGCGTCCGCGGCGGCCGCCTGCCGCGAGAGGCCGAGCGAATCGCCGACGTAGTCCGCGACGTCCTGCACCTCGGGACGCTGGTAGTTGTGCGCGATGACGACCGCGTCCTTCTCGCGTGCGAGCGCGCGAACTTCCTCTTGCAGCTCGGTGAATGTGGCAACGGTCATGTGACCTCCAAAGAGACGTCGAGCGAGCGGGCGGAGTGGGTGAGGGCGCCGACGGAGATGAAGTCGACTCCGGTCTCGGCAAAAGCGCGAACCGTGGCGAGCGAGACGCCGCCGGAAGCTTCGAGCTCGGCCCGGCCCGCGACCTCGTGCACCGCTTCGCGCACCTGCTCGGGGCTCATGTTGTCGAGGAGGATCCGCGGAGCGCCTGCCTCGACCGCTTCGCGGACCTGCTCGATCGTCTCGGCCTCGATCTCGACCGGCAGGCCGTGCGCGTTGCCGTTCAGCGCGGCGAGCGCTTGCGAGATGCCTCCGGCGACGCGGATGTGGTTCTCCTTGATGAGGATCCCGTCATAGAGGCCGGCGCGGTGATTCGTCCCGCCACCGCAGCGCACCGCGTACTTCTCGAGCGCGCGCAGGCCCGGCGTCGTCTTCCGCGTGTCGAGAATGCGCGCCGGCGTTCCCTCGGTCAGCTCGGCGTAGCGCCGCGTGAGCGAGGCGATGCCGCACAGGCGGCCGACGAGATTGAGCGCTACCCGCTCGCCGCTCAGCACGGCGCGAGCCGGCCCTTCGATGACGGCAAGGACGGCCGGGACGTCGGAGACAGCCGTTCCGTCCTCGAGCATCGCCTCCACCGTGACCGCGGGATCGACTGCACGAAAGACGGCGGCGGCAACGGGGATTCCGCAGACGACGCCCGGCTCCTTGAGGAGCAACTCCGCTCGGCAGCGCGCATCGGTCGGGACGAGCGCAAGCGTCGTCGCATCGCCGCTGCCGATGTCCTCTGCGAGCGCAGCGCCGATGACGCGGTCGATGTCCTCTTGCGTCAGCTCCATGTCTCGAGCTCCGGCGCGCGCCCGGGGCGGACGACGAAGTGCCCTGCGAGCGCGTCGCTCTCGACCGGGAAGTCGGAGCGGAAGTGGACGCCGCGGCTCTCCTCCCGCGCGAGCGCGTTCTCACCGACCAGGCGCGCGAGCGGGTGCGGCGCGTGGAGCAGGTCGACGAGACCAGTCGCGTTGCGAATCAGTCCCGCGTCCTCCCAGAGCTCGCGCCCCGGGTCCGCGAAGTGCTCGAGCGGCGGCGCATCGGTGTCGAGAGCGGGGCCGGTCAGCGCGGCGAGCCCGGCGCGGCGGCCGAAGACGAGGCACTCGAGCAGGGAGTTCGAGGCGAGCCGGTTCGCGCCGTGCACGCCGGTGCATGCGCACTCGCCGGCCGCGTAGAGGCCGTCGACGTCTGTGCGCCCATCGAGGTCGGTAACGATCCCGCCGATCGCGTAATGCGCAGCAGGCGCGACGGGGACGGGCTCGGATGCCGGGTCGTATCCCGCTTCGGCAAGCGTCGCCATGAGCGTCGCGTAGCGGTCGCGCTCGATCGCGCGCAGATCGAGGCGTGCCCCGGAGCGCGCGGCAATCGCCCGCGCGACGACATCGCGCGGCGCAAGCTCGTCGACGAACCGCTCGCCGTCGACATCGATGAGCGTCGCACCGGCTCCGCGCAGAGCTTCGGAGAGGAGATAGCCGTCGTGGCCGTTCGAGCCGCGTAGGGCGGTGGGGTGGAACTGGACGAACTCGAGGTCGGCGAGCGCCGCACCCGCAGCGCGCGCGAGGAGAAGCCCTTCGCCGGTCGCGCCGCGTGGGTTCGTCGTCCGCGACCAGAGCGCCGCATAGCCACCGGTCGCGAGCACGACGGGCGCACCGCTGACGCCGCTCAGCGACTCGACGTGCCGGCCCTCCTCGAAGCGAATCCGCGGATGCTCGCGCGCGCGAAGCGTCAGGACGTCTGCGATGTGCCGGCCGGTGTCCGCTCCGCCGGCATGGACGACCCGCGGGAGGCAGTGCCCGCCCTCGAGCGAGAGCCCCTCGTCGAACTGCACCCCGAGCTCGCGAAGCCAGGCAATCCGGCCCGGCGCCTCGGCGGTCAGGAGCTCGACGGCGCTCGGCCGGCAGATGCCACGACCGGCCGTAAGCGTGTCGGCGGCATGGAGAGCTGGGTCGTCGCCTTCGCCGACCGCGGCGGCGACTCCGCCCTGCGCGGCGTAGCTGTTCGACGCGGTATGAGACGCCTTTGCGACGACTGTGACGGTCGCGCCTTCGTCGGCAGCGGCGAGAGCGGCCGAGAGGCCGGCGACCCCGGCTCCGACGATCGAGACGTCGATCTTGTGGCGTTTTTGCCTCACGAGCGATAACCTCTGTCACGAGTGTACACGGTTCCCGACTCCCAATCGAAAACCAACGCGAAGACAGCCGCGCACGCGGTCCTTGCGGCGGTGCTGCAAGTGCGAGATGGTCGGCTCCAGGCGCTCCTCTGGCAGCGCGCGAGGGAACCGTACGCGGGCGCGTGGGCGCTCCCCGGTGGCGCACTGCTACCGGCTGAGACGCTCGAGGAATCGGCGCGCAGGCACCTCGCAGAGAAGGTCGACGTGCGGGAGCTTTCGCACCTCGAGCAGCTCGAGACGCGGAGCGACCCGCACCGCAATCCGGCAGGGAGGGAGCTCGCGACGGCGTATCTCGGCCTTGTGCCTGTCGGCGTCGACCCGCATATCCCGGAGGACACGCGCTGGCATCCGGTGGACGCTCTGCCGGAGCTCGCATACGACCACGAGGCGATCCTCCTGACCGCCCGCGAGCGCCTCCGCGCGAAGCTCTCGTACACGAACCTCGGCTTCGCGCTCGCGCCGCCGTCGTTCACGCTCGCCGAGCTCCGCGACATCTACTCGGCGGCGCTCGGCCATCACGTCACCGCTACGAATCTCCAGCGCGTCCTGCTCCGGCGGCGGCTCATCGAGGACACCGGCGAGCGGTGGCATTACGGGCGCGGGGGAGGACGGCCGGCGGCGATCTACCGCTTCCGCAAGCCCGAGCTCGCGATCACGGACCAGTTCGCCGTCCTGCGCCCCCCTACAATGGATCACTAGGTGGCCGCCAGGACGCACAGCTATTCGCAGGCTCCTTCGAGCCGAGGGCGGAGCGGTAGCCCCGCGCTCGCTCTCGTGTTCGGTGTCGCCGCCACGATCGCCGTGCCGCTCGCGATCGAGCTGACGCGGAAGGTGTCGGGAGCCGACCTGCTCGACGCCGTCTGGGCGATCCCTGTCGCGGCCGTCGCCGCAGTCCTGTCCCTCATCGCGCAGCGTGGGGCGCGCGGGTCTCAACTGCTCATGACCGCGCGCGTCCTTGCGGTCGCCGGCATCTGCTTTGCGCTGTCGTCGTCGCTTGCGATCGGCATCTACGAATTCCTTCTGTGGAGGGAAAACCACTACTAGACTGATCGCGTGTTCGAGATCGGCTATAGCCTGCGCGCCGCGCGCGAGCGGCAGGGAATCGGCTTTCCCGAGGCCGAGCTCGCGACGAAGATCCGCGTTAAGTACCTCCGCGCGCTCGAGGAGGAGGATTTCGCGGCGCTGCCGGCCGAGACGTATGCCCGCGGCTTTCTCCGCACGTACAGCGAGTACCTCGGACTCGACGGCGAGATCTACGTCGACGAGTACGCCTCTCGCTTCCACAACGCGGAGTGGGAGGACGAGCCGGCCGTCTCGCGCCGGCGCCCGAAGCGGACGCGGCGCGAGCGCACGGTCGAGCGCAGGGCGGTTGTCCTCGCGCTCGCGGTGATCGCGGTT
>JAWVDC010000022.1:0-3204 GCA_033857715.1 Gaiellaceae bacterium
CGTGCTCGCGATCATCGTCGTCGGCGGCTTCGCGATCCTCTGGCGCCTCAAGCTCCTGCGAGTCGCGCTGAGCTTCTGGATCTCGTTCACCGCCGCGATCGGGCTGCTCGCCGCCGCCGGGCATACGATGGTCGCGCGCTGGCACCTCGGCCCGATCTCGGGCTTCGCGCTGTGGTGGGTGCTCATCACGTCGCCCGAGGTTCTCGTCTTCCTCTTCTTCATGATCACCGACCCGAAGACGGCGCCATCCTCGCCGCGGGGACGGATCGTGTACGGGATCTCGCTCGGCCTGCTCGCCGCCGTCCTCATCGCCCCGACGACGAGCGAGTTCGCCGCGAAGGTCATGCTCCTCGCCGCGCTCGCGATCGTCTCCCTCGCGCTGCCGCTACTGCGGCTCGTGCCGGCGTGGCTCACGCCGCGCGGACGGATCGTCGCCCCGGCTGCGCTCGCCCTCGCGGCGGCGGCGATCTTCGCCGGGAACGCGCCGGCGCTGCCCAGCGGTCCCGTTCCGCTACCGCCTGGCGCCATCCCGCCGATCAAGATCCTCCCGTCGAAAGGCGTGCAAACGCCCCTCGACCGTCACACCGCGAAGCTCATCGCGCACGCGCTCGTGAAGGCGAAGCCGGTCACGCGCACCTCGCCGCTCTTCCGCATCCGGCTCGTCAAGGCAGTCGGACAAGCGCCGCCGACGGCGGAGGTCGTGAGCGCCGGCCACACCTACGACCTCGACCTCGGGCCACACGAACGCTGGGAGCTCACCCGTCCAGCGAGTAGCCACTCTTGAGCATCGCGGGCGCGCGCTCGAGCGTCCGCTCCCACGCGGGAACGTCCCAGGCGAGCGCGTCGGCGAGCCGCGTGATCATGTTGAAGAGGGAGCAGATCGTGGCCGCGTCGCGGAGCGCCTCGCGCGAGACCCCGGCCGCGTAGGCGGCTTCGGCATCGGCGGCCGACAGCTCGTCGGGCCGCTGCGTCAGCACCTCGATGAACGCGAGCGCCGCGCGGAGCTCTGGCCGCAGCGGAGCGGTGCGCCAGTCGGCGACGACCGCGTTCCAGACCTCCTCGCCGAGCGCGTACGACGCGACCGCGCCGTGGGAGCCCGTTCAGAACGGGCACTGGCGCAGCAGTGAGGTGAAGGCCGCGAACAGCTCCCGCTCGCCGACGCTCCACTCTGACGGCCCCCGCATCACCGCGTCGAGCGCGTCGGAGAAAGGCCGACCGAAGAGCGCCGGCCGGTACATCAGCGTCTTGACGACGCCGAGCGCCTCTGGCGGCGCGGGCCCGTCGTCGATGACCGCGAGCCTCATCCGATCACCTCGGCGGCGCGGTCGAGCCGGCGAACGCCCTCTGCGATCGCAACCGCGACCGTCTGCTCGAAGATCTCGTCCTCGGAGAACCCCGCCGCCTTCAGCTCGTCGACATCACGGTCGACGACGGTGTACGCCCGGTCGCGGACCTTCTCGAGATACGCCTCCATCTCCGCGGGAGCGGGCGCGCTCGACGCCACGACAGCTCCGAGCTGGGCGATCGGGTCCGCCATGCGACGATGCTACGCGTGAGAGAGCTGACCCCGGACGAGATCGAGGAGTTCCTCCTCGGGCAGCGCATTGCCCGCCTCGGCTGCCACGCGCGCGGGGAGACGTACGTCGTCCCGGTGATCTACGCGTACGGCGACGGCGCGATGGTCACGGTCACGCAGGAGGGTCGCAAGGTCGAGATGCTCCGCGAGAACTCGCGCGTCTGTGTCGAGGTGGACGAGTACGACGCGGACGGGCGCGGCAGCTGGCGGAGCGTCATCGCGTACGGAAACGCGGAGGAGCTCACCGGCGACGACGTCGAGGCCGCGCTTTCCCTGCTCCGTGAGCGTTTCGCCCGCGCCGCGGGTCGCGAAGCGGCGCCGAGACCGCTCAGCGCAGGTGTTGTCGTCCTCCGGGTCCGCCTCGAGGACGTGTCCGGACGGGCCGTCGAACGCTGAGCGGAACGTAAGAGTTTGTTCGAAATCGGCAAAATCGCTGGTTTGGGAATGGACTTTGGGGTCACGGCGTTCTATAACTCGTATTGGCGGGAACAAAGATCGTGGGCAACTACGTCGAATTCCGCCCGGGGCGCCGCAATCCGGCTGCCCTTTTAGAGCGAAAGGACATGAGCTGAACGAAACCATTCACCTGCACGACCTCTCCCCGTCCGAGCGTCTGCTCGAGGAATCCGCCGACCGCGGCTTCGTCGAGGAGAAGGACATTCAGGCTCTGGCGGACGAGCACGAGCTGACCGAGGACGACCTCACGGCTCTCCGCGCCGCGCTCGAAGAGCGCGACATCATCGTGCGCGACGAGTCGCCCGAGGAGTCGCGCCCGGTCGCGACCACTCACGTGAGTGGAACGCTCGACCCCCTCCAGCTGTTCATGGACGCGGCCGGCCGGCACAAACTGCTCACGGCCGCCGACGAGGTGCATCTCGCCAAGCGCATCGAGAAGGGCGACCTCGCCGCGAAGGAGCGGATGATCAACTCGAACCTCCGCCTCGTCGTGTCCATCGCCAAGCGGTACCAGGGTCATGACGTGCCTCTGCTGGACCTCATCCAGGAGGGCGTCATCGGCTTGAACCGTGCCGCCGAGAAGTTCGACTGGCGCAAGGGCTACAAGTTCTCGACGTACGCGACCTGGTGGATTCGCCAGGCGTGCCAGCGCGCGGTCGCGAACCAGTCGAAGACGATCCGCATCCCGGTGCACGTCCAGGAGCGGCGCATCAAGCTCAACCGCGCATCTGCGGAGCTCCAGGCGAAGCTCGGCCGCGAGGCCACGCCCGAGGAGCTTGCGCAGGCGACGCGGCTGAAGCTCGAGCACGTCATCGAGGCGCTCGACGCCGTCGACTCCGTCTCCCTCAACCAGGGCCTCGGCTCGGACGGCGACTCCGAGCTCGGCGATCTCTTCGCCGACGAGTCGTCGATCGATCCCGCCGAGGAAGCGGTCGAGTCGGTCCGCCGCCAGCGCGTCCAGCGCGCCGTCGCGGATCTGCCCGAGCGGCAGCGCCGGATCGTCGAGCTGCGCTTCGGCTTCGAGTCGGAGCCGGCCTCGCTCGAGACGATCGGCAAGGAGCTCGGCCTGACGCGGGAGCGCGTCCGGCAGCTCGAGAGCGACGCTCTCGCGCGGCTCCAGCTCGCGCTCGGCGACGTGCTCTTGTTCTCCGCATAGAGCGAGAGGTCACTCC
>JAWVDC010000023.1:0-7404 GCA_033857715.1 Gaiellaceae bacterium
CTGGATGCTGATGGAGCGGCTCGACGGTGAGGAGGGCGGGGATCACGGCGACGCTCTGCGGGCGATCGCCGCCGTCCACCGTGCATGGGTCTCGCGCGTGGACGAGGCGCTCGCGCTCGGCGCGCACGACCGCCGCGGCCCCTCCACCCTGCCGCACACGCTCATCCACGGGGACTTGCACCCGGGCAACCTCCTCGGCGGCACGATCATCGACTGGTCGGACGCGGCCGTCGCGAACCCGCTGCACGACCTGAACCACTACCTCTGCAACGCCCCTGAGGAGCAGCGCGAGGAGCTCCTCGACGCGTACGCGGAGGCGTGGCCGGAGTACGACATCCACGCGGAGGCCGCCGCGTGCGAAGCCGAGACCTACGAGTACATCGCGGAGTCGTACGCGGGAATCACCGAGGCCTGTGCCGAGGACGACCACTGGTGGTTCGCGGATGAGGAAGCGGGCTGGCTCGCCCGCGCCGAAGCCGTCCGCGCGGGACGCCGTCCAAGCCGGGGATAGCTAGCGCAGTCTTGCCACACAACTACGACGAAGCGGTGACCGTCGGGCGGCGACGCTACCGCCGTGAGAATCGTCCCCGGGGTAGCTCAAGTGGCAGAGCTCCTGGCTGTCACCCAGGGTGATGCCGGTTCGAGTCCGGCCCCCGGGGCGCTGCTCATGGCATACTCAACGTGGGTGACAGCCACGTGCTCTTGAGCTGCCTGGGAGGCCCGCTTCGGCGGGCCTCCCGCTTTTTTCGGGCTCGTGTTCCGGCCGGGCGGCCGCGCGTCACCGCTCGTCGTTGGCACGGCGTCCGCTCTTAGCCACGTTACGTTTGCCCTCGTGCTCCGACAAGGATGGTGATGAACGCGCAGAGTGGGCTGCCCGAGAGCTACGGGAAAGTGTTTCGGTTCGTTCGGCGCCGGGTCGGATCGTTCGAGGACGCGCAGGATCTGACCCAGGAGGTATTCGCGGCTGCAGCGGCTCGCCTCGACGGCTGCGAGCCCGAGTCGTCGTCACTCGCCTGGCTGTACACCGTCGCCAAGCGCCGGATCATCGACGAAGGACGGCGAAGCGGCCGCGGTCACTCGGTCGCGCTCGAGCTCGTCGCAGAGCCGCAGGCGAACGAGGCTCGGTACGGGGACGACGTTGCCGAGACGCTCAACGCGGGCCTCCTGAGCATGCCGGAGGGACAGCGCAAAGTCGTTGTGGGTCGCCTGCTGCGGGGGCAAAGCTTCGGCGACCTCGCCCGGGAGCTGGAGACAAGTGAGGAGGCTTGCCGCATGCGCTTCATGCGAGGCCTCCAGCATCTGCGTCAGGAGTTCACAAGGAAAGGACTCGAGCCATGAGTAGGACATCGCCTCTCCGTGACCGCGAGCTGGTGGAAATGCTCGCCGACGAGCCGGAGTTGCTCGCGATCGCCGACGCGCTCGTCGAGACGCAGCACCATCGGTACCGCCACATCCGACCGGCCCGCGGCTGGAAGCCACTCGTCGTCGTCGCCGCCGTCATCGTCGCGCTGGCCGGCGCGGGAGTCGGCATCGCGGCAGGCGTCGGCGCGTTCCAGTCCCCCGCCACGTACTCGGCGGCCCAGGTCGAAGACGCGTTCGCGTCGGAAGGGATCCAGCTGCACGAGGTCACGCCGGACGGCTACGGCGGCCTCCTCGTCATGCTCGACGCCAGGCCGGACCATGCCGTCTATGTCACCGTGTCGATCAGTGCGTGCAAGTGCCTGTTCCGCGACCCGATCTCGAACGCCGACGAGATCCATCACGGCAACGTCGACGTGCTCTACGACGAGAGTGAGAGGGCAGCGGTGGACGCAGCCCTCGAGAAGCTGCCCTAGCGCTTCGCGCGCGGAAAGGCGTCCCAGCCGGGATACGTAGCGCGGTCACCGAGCTCTTCCTCGATGCGGAGGAGCTGGTTGTACTTCGCGACCCGGTCGGTGCGCGCGGGGGCGCCCGTCTTGATCTGGCCGGTGCCGAGCGCGACCGCCAGGTCGGCGATCGTCGCGTCCTCCGTCTCGCCCGAGCGGTGCGACATGACCGCGCTGTAGCCGTTCGCGTGCGCGAGGCGCACCGCCTCGATCGTCTCGGTCAGCGTGCCGATCTGGTTGACCTTTATGAGGATGGAGTTGCCGACGCCGCGGTCGATGCCCTCCTGCAGCCGCGCCGGATTCGTGACGAACAGGTCGTCGCCGACGAGCTGGACGCGGTCGCCGAGACGCTCGGTCGTCGCCTTCCAGCCGTCCCAGTCGTCCTCAGCGTTGCCGTCCTCGATCGAGACGATCGGGAACTTGTCCGCGAGTTCCGCCCAGAAGTCCGCCATCTCGGCCGGCGACGCCTCGCGGCCTTCGAAGCGGTAGGCGCCGTCCGAGAAGAGCTCGCTCGACGCCGGGTCGAGCGCGATCGCCACGCGATCGCGGTGGCCGGCGCCCTCTGCCGCCTCGACGATCGCCTCGATCGCGGCGTCGCTCGAGGGCAGATCCGGCGCGAAGCCGCCCTCGTCGCCAACCGCCGTCGAGAGGCCACGCTCGTGGAGGAGCTTCTTCAGCGCGTGGTACGTCTCCGTCGCGATGCGCAGGCCCTCCGAGAAGCTCTCCGCCCCGAGGGGCATGAGCATGAACTCCTGGAGGTCGATCGAGTTGTCGGCGTGCACGCCGCCGTTGATGACGTTGAGCATCGGCACCGGGAGCGTCGTCGCATACGTGCCGCCGAGGTGGCGGAACAGCGAGACACCGGCTTCAGCAGCGGCCGCCTTCGCGGACGCGAGCGACACGCCGAGGATCGCGTTCGCTCCGAGCCGGCCCTTGTTCGCCGTGCCGTCGAGCTCGATCAGCGCGCGGTCGAGCCCCTCCTGGTCCATGACGTCAAGGCCGCGGATCGCGTCGGCGATCTCGCCGTTGACGTTCGCGACCGCCTGCGCGACGCCCTTGCCGCCCCATGCCGCGCCGCCGTCCCGGAGCTCGACCGCCTCGTGCACGCCGGTCGAAGCCCCCGACGGGACGATCGCGCGCCCGCCGTTGATCTCCACCTCGACCGTGGGATTCCCGCGCGAGTCGAGCACCTGGCGCGCATGGACGTGGGTGATCGAGCTCACTCGGTGACCTCCTTGGCCTGGTCGTAGTACGCGTCCTGCCGATCGAGCGGCAGCTCGCGCCAATTCTCACCGGCCGCCGCAGCGAGCGTCTCGGCAACCTCCACGCGCCCGCGGAACCGCTGCGCGGCGGCTCGGAGCGCAAGCTCGGGATCGACCTCGAGCTTGCGCGCGACGTTGACCGCCGCGAACAGGACGTCACCGAGCTCGGACGCCGACGGGGCTTCTTTGAGCTCGCGCAACTCGTCCTCGAGATCCGCTATCGCACCGGCGACATCGGGATATTCGAACCCAACGTCTTTCGCGCGCTGCTGGATCTTGCGCGCGTAGAGGAGCCCCGGGAGCGCCTCGGCGACGTCGTGGAAGATCCCCTCGCGTCCCTCCTCGTCGACCTTGATCCGCTCCCAGTTCGAGCGCACGCGCTCGGCCGTCTCCGCCTCGACATCGCCGAACACATGCGGGTGCCTGCGCACGAGCTTCGTGTGGACGCCGCGCGCGACCGCCGCGAGATCCCCGGCGCCACGCTCCTCGAGCAGCAACGAGAGGAAATAGACCTGAAAGAGGAGATCGCCGAGCTCGTCGAGCAGCCTCGCGTCGTCGCCCCCGAGCGCCGCGTCTGCGACCTCGTACGCCTCCTCGACGGTGTGCGGGACGATCGTCTGCGCCGTCTGCTCGCGGTCCCACGGGCACTCGGCGCGCAGCCGTTCCGTCAGCGCTTGTAGCTCGAGAAGGGCCTCGGGAAGGCCCGCCATCTCAGCCGGTGGTGATTGTCGACAGATCGCTCGTCGCCGGCGGCGTGTAGCTCGTCTGGTAGCGCACCTTGCCCGCGTACGCCGACTTCAGGTCCGAGAGCCACTGCGCCCACAGCTGGTCGACCTGCCCCTGGCTGAGGGTCTGCTTGATCGAGGCCTCTGCGTCCTTGAACGACTGCGTGTGTGCCGGCTTCCTCTGCACCGGGCCGAGCGCCTTGATGACGTGCCAGCCGAAGTCGGTTTGCACCGGCGCCGACACCTCCCCGTCGTTGAGCGCAAACGCCGCCTTCGCGAACGGCGGGAGGGTCTGGGTGCACTTGCCGACCGTACCGGTCTTCGAGACGCAGAGCTTGCCGCCGTCGATGGCCGACCCACGGTCCGTCGAGTACTGCCGTGCCAGATCCGCGAAGTCCGCACCGTCCGCGAGCTTCTGCTCGATCATGTCCGCCCGCGCGCGCGTCTTGACGAGAATGTGGGCGACCTCGCGCGTCACCTGGGCCGGAGTCGTGTACTGCGAGTGGTTGAGCTCGTAATAGCTCCGAGCCTGCTTCGTCGTAACCTGCACGCTCGCCGTGACCTGCGAGTGGACCTTGTCGGCGAGGAGGTTGACGTACACCTGCTGGCGCGCGTCCTCCATCGTCAGCCCCTCGTTTTTCAGCGCTTTCGTGAGCTTCTCCATGCTGCCGTCGTACGGACTCTGCTTCGCGAGGTCAGTCAGGTACTTCGTCACCTCGGCCTGGGTCACCGAGACGGGCGGATGCTCCTTCGGCGCCTGCTGCTCGAGCTCGTGGATCTGGACGAGATAGGCAACGGTCTGGTCGCGCATCTGCTCGTACTGCGTCGTTCCCGGCTTCACCTCGGTCTGGTACTGCTGCTTGTAGATCTCGAGCGCCTGCTTGAAATACGTGTTGAACTCGGCGGTCGGGATCGGTACGTCCCCGACGACTGCGATCGCGTTCGAGGGAATCTGCGTCGTGCCGCCGCACGCGGCGAGAGACGCTACGAGCGCAAGCAGGAGAGGCACAAACAGGAGACGAGTCTTCATTTCCATCCAGTGAGGTCGAGGTCGCGGGAGCGCCGCCACGCAAGATGAGGCATCAGGCGGCTCGGCGCGCGTCCAAGATAGCATCGACCAGCGCGACGGCCTGGCCGATCTCCTCCTGCCCGCGCATGCTCACTTCCTGGCTCGAAGACGCATAGATAGCCGTCTTCGCGCGGTCGCGGAGCTCGCGCAGCTCGCCCGACCCGAGCACGAGACGGCCGACCGTCGCTTTGCCTCCCTGGAAGACGAGGTAGTCGGCGCCTAGGAGCGCGACCTTGATCTTTGCCTCCTGGATGCGGAAGAGGTTCTCCACCGGCTCGGGGAGCGGGCCGAAGCGATCCTCGAGTGCGAGCTGGAGTTCGCGCAGCTCGTCCTCCGTCTCTGCAAGCGCGAGCCGCCGGTGAACGTCGATGCGCAGCGCCTCCGAATCGACGTAGGCGTTCGGGACATAGGCGTCGACCCGCGCATCGACCCGCACCGGGCGGCCGATCGTGCGCTTCTGTCCCTGCATCTCCGCGACGGCCTCGTTGAGCATCTCGACGTAGAGCTCGAAGCCGACGGCCGCGACGTGACCGGACTGCTCCGCGCCCAGCAGCTCGCCGGCGCCGCGGATCTCCAGGTCGCGCATCGCGATCGCGAAGCCGGCGCCGAGCTCCGTGTGGTCGGCGAGCGTGGAGAGGCGGGCGCGCGCCTCCTCGGTCAGCTCGCGCGCGTCGGGATAGAAGAGGTACGCGAACGACGTCGCGTCGGAACGGCCGACGCGCCCGCGGATTTGGTACAGCTGGCTGAGCCCGAGCATGTCGGCGCGCTCGACGATGAGCGTGTTCGCCTGCGGGATGTCGATGCCCGACTCGATGATCGTCGTCGAGACGAGCACGTCGGCGTCGCCGCGCAGGAAGGCGTGCATCTTCTCCTCGAGGTCCTTCTCCTTCATCTGCCCGTGCGCGACGAGGAAGCGGAGATTCGGACAGAGCTGCTGCAGCTGCGCGGCCCGCTCTTCGATCGTCTCGACGCGGTTGTGGAGGAAGAACGCCTGGCCCTCGCGCTCGGCCTCGCGCTCGAGCGCGAGCTTCACGAGCTCCTCGTCGTACTCGCCGACGGTCGTGCGGATCGGACGGCGCCCTTCGGGCGGCGTCTCGATGATCGAGATGTCGCGCATGCCCGCGAGCGAGAGGTGGAGCGTGCGCGGGATCGGCGTCGCGCTGAGCGTGAGCACGTCCACCTCGAGGCGCAGCGACTTGAGGAGCTCCTTCTGCGCGACGCCGAAGCGCTGCTCCTCGTCGAGGATCACGAGGCCGAGCTCCTTCGGGATGACGTCGCGCGACAGGACGCGGTGCGTGCCGATGAGGACGTCGACCTTGCCGGCGCTGAAGTCGGTGAGGATCCGCCGCGTGTCCTTCGGCGCGACGAAGCGCGAGACCATCTCGACGCGGACCGGGAAGTCGCGGAAGCGCTCGCGGAACGTGTTGAAATGCTGCTCGGCGAGGATCGTCGTCGGCGCGAGGAGAAGCACCTGCTTGCCGTTCACCGCGACGGCGAACGCGGCGCGCACTGCGACTTCCGTCTTGCCGAAGCCGACGTCGCCGCAGACGAGGCGGTCCATCGGGCGCGGCGACTCGAGGTCTTCCATGACCGCTTCGATCGCCGTCGCCTGGTCGGGGGTCTCGCGGTACGGGAACGACGCCTCGAGCCGCGGCAGCCACTCGTGCGAGAGGTCGTACGCAATGCCCTCCTGCGTCTGCCGCTGCGCGTAGAGCTTGATGAGCTCACCCGCGAGCTCGCGGACGGACTCCCGCGCCCGCGACTTCATGGTCTGCCACGCCTTGCCGCCGAGCTTCGAGAGCGCCGGCGCTCCGGCGTCGGCGCCGACGTAGCGCGAGACCTTGCCGAGCTGCTCGTGCGGGACGTAGAGGCGGTCCTCGCCGCGGAAGGCGAGGAGGAGGTAGTCGCGCGTGACGCTCGCGACCGTCTTCGTCTCGAAGCCGAGGAGCTTTCCGACGCCGTGGTCCTCGTGCACGACGTAGTCACCGGTGCGCAGGTCGGCGAAGCTCTGGAGCGCCTTGCCGCCGAGGCGGCGCTCGCGCGGCGCGCGGCGGCGGAACACCTGGTGGTCGGGCAGGAGGACGATGCCGAGGTCGCGCCACACGAAGCCACGCCGTGCCGGTGCAATCGCGAAGAGCAGCTGCGGCTCCTCGGGTAGGTCATCCCCAGGCTCGAGCACGCGCGCCTCGATTCGGCGCAGGAGGTTCTGTGTCCGTAGCGCCTCGCCGCGGTGCGCGAAGGCGACGATGACGCGCTGGCCGGTGCGGATCAGGGCGGCGAGCTCGCTCTCGGCCTCGGCGAGACCGCGCGACGCGATTGCCGGCTTCTGCGCCTCGAACGCGTACGGCTGGTTCTGCGGGAACGGATCGAGCTCGGTCGCGCCGTCGAGCGGCTCCGCCTCGACGCCGTCCTCCTCCCACACGCGGCGCACCGCATCGGGCTGAAAGACGAAGTCGGGCGCGCCGTCGATCGCCATGACGAGG
>JAWVDC010000024.1:0-7466 GCA_033857715.1 Gaiellaceae bacterium
GCGAGATCATCGCGGAGGTGCAGCAGCACCTCGGCGACGATCGCATCCGCGCTGTCGCGATGGATTCGACGGACGGGTTGGCGCGCGGAGTCGAGATCGTCGACACGAAGCAGCCGATCTCCGTCCCCGTCGGCGACCAGACGCTCGGCCGCATCTGGAACGTCATCGGCGACCCCGTCGACGGCAAAGAAGCCGCGACCGGCGAGCGCTGGCCGATCCACCGCGATCCGCCCGCGTTCGGCGACCTCTCGCCGACGGTGGAGATCTTCGAGACGGGCATCAAGGTCATCGACCTGATCGCGCCGTTCGTGCGCGGCGGCAAGGTCGGGCTCTTCGGCGGCGCCGGCGTGGGCAAGACCGTGACGATCACCGAGCTCATCAACAACGTGGCGTTGCAGCACGGCGGCGTGTCGGTTTTCTCCGGCGTCGGCGAGCGCACGCGCGAGGGCAACGACCTCATGCTCGAGATGCAGGAGTCGGGCGTCATGGACAAGGTCGCGATGTGTTACGGCCAGATGAACGAGCCGCCGGGAGCGCGCCTCCGCGTCGGCCTCTCCGGCCTGACCATGGCGGAGTACTTCCGCGACCAGGGCCAGGACACGCTGCTGTTCATCGACAACATCTTCCGGTTCGTCCAGGCAGGCTCGGAGGTGTCGGCGCTCCTCGGCCGCATGCCGAGCGCCGTCGGTTACCAGCCGACGCTCGCGACCGAGATGGGACAGCTGCAGGAGCGGATCACGTCGACGAAGACCGGCTCGGTCACGTCGGTGCAGGCGATCTACGTCCCCGCCGACGACCTAACCGACCCTGCGCCGGCGAACACGTTCGCCCACCTCGACTCGACGACCGTGCTCGACCGGTCGATCGTGGAGAAGGGCATCTACCCGGCCGTCCATCCGCTGCGCTCGAACTCGCGCGCTCTGCAGCCGGGCATCGTCTCCGACGAGCACTACGCGTGCGCGACTCGTGTGCAGGAGCTGCTGCAGCGCTACGCCGACCTGCAGGACATCATCGCCATCCTCGGTATCGACGAGCTCTCCGACGAGGACAAGCTCGTCGTGCAGCGCGCGCGCAAGATCGAGCGCTTCCTCTCGCAGCCGTTCTTCACGGCGGCGCAGTTCACCGGCACGCCGGGCGAGTACGTGAAGCTCGAGGACACGATCCGCGGCTTTACGGAGATCCTCGACGGCAAGCACGACGACCTGCCGGAGCAGGCGTTCTACATGGTCGGGACGATCGAGCAGGTCGTCGAGCGGGCGAAGCAGCTCGCCGGCACCGAGTCCGAGCCGGAATCCGAGCCGGAGCCGGAGCCCGAGCCGGAGCCCGAGCTCGAGCCCGCGGCCGCGTAACCACCGCCTGTGGCCGACCATCCGCTCTTCCCGGTCTCGGTCGTCACGCCGGAAGGCCCGGCGTTCGAAGGCGACGCCGAGATGGTGATCGTCCCCGGCCAGGCCGGCGAGATCGGCGTCCTCGCGCGGCACGCGCCGCTCGTCGCGATGCTCAAGGCCGGCTCGACGCGCGTGCACACCGGCGACGGCTCGGTGCAGGAGTTCGCGACCGGGCCGGGCTTCTTCCAGGTGCTCGACAACCGGGCGATCGCGCTCGTCGACGACGCCGTCGCGCGGGGCGAGATCGACACCGCGCGGGCGCAGAAGCAGCTCGAGGACGCGCAGGCGGAGCTTGCAAAGGTCGAGTCGGGCGACTCCTCGGCGGACAAGTGGCAGCTCGAGCAGCGCATCCGCCACGCCGAGAACCAGCTCTCGGTGTCCGGCAGCTCGTCTAGCTAGCTAGAGCGGCCGGCGCGTCACGATCTTCTCGTCGGCGCCGACGATCTCGAAGTCGACCGCACGCCAGAAGGCGAACCCGCCTTTGTTGTGCGGGTAGACCTCGGCTTCGAGATGCGCCGCGCCTTCCGCTCGGGCGAGCTGGGCCAGCTCGTCAACGGTGGTCCGGCCGATCCCTTCGCGGCGCATCTTCGGCACGACCGAGAACTCGGCGATGTGCCAGCCTCCGTCGAGAATGCGGACGAGACAAAACCCGGCGACCTCGCCGTCGCCCTCGATCAGGAACGGCAGCCGCTCCGGCTCCGTCCAGTAAGCGTCGAAGTACTCGTAGGGCTCCGTTTGCCCGTCGAACTCGAAGAGATAGTCGGCGAGGAGATTCCGCAGCAGCTCCCGATCGTCGAGCTCGGCTCGGCGAAGGGGCATCAGTAGCGGTCGATCTCGACCAGGCGCTCGTCGCTGATCCCGAAATGATGCGCGATCTCGTGGAGGACGACACGCTTCACGAGCGCGCGCAGCCGCTCCGGGTCCCCGCCCGCGATCCGCTCGATCGGACCGCGGTAGATCGTGATCTTGTCCGGGAGCGCGCCGGCGTAGTACGGCCCACGGCGGCCGAGGGGGATGCCCTCGTACAGGCCGAGGAGCGGCTGGCCCGGCGGCGGCTCGTCCTCGACCGTCACCGCGACGTTGGACATGAGCGCCGCGATGTCGTCCGGCAGCGCGTCGAGCGCGTCGGAGACGAGCTGCTCGAAGTGATCCACGCTCCCAGACTAGGCGGCGCCGGGGCTGGTGCTGATCGCGGGCTGACCGGCTCGTCGGGACGAGCGCGTGGCGCCCGCGAGTGTCGTGAACACGAGGCACTCGATGACCAGGCCCGCGATCCCGAAGCCGACGAAGCCGCGGCTCGTGGCGTGATCTACGGCGACGTAGCGCGCATGGCTCACGCACATGTGCACTGAGTTGTGGTCGGTGTAGAGCGGCCAGTGGCAGCTGTGCCAGCTGTACGGCTTTGAGGTGCCCCAGACACCGGCGACCTTATCGCCTGCCGAGGCGCCCGCAAGCGCGGTGGCCAGGACGATGACGAGACCGAGGAGGAGGAGTAAGCGCGAGGGCTTCCGCCAGATCAGCAACGCGGGAGCTACCGCGCGCGCCGCTTCCCAACGAGTCTGCCGCCGACCGCTTCGGAGCCCCAGGCTCACAAGTAACCCGAGCATCACGAACCAGGCGACGAACCCGATCAGGAATGAGGTCACCATCACCGCGTACACGGAGTAGCCGGCGAACCGCGCGTCGACCCACCAGCTCAGGTTGACAAGGCCGCAGAGCCCGGCGACAGAGCCGGTGACGAACGCACACACGCGAGCGGCGTTGTCCATCTCGCATTCACGGTAGCGCGCGTGTTATGTGCTGGGACGCGGCACGCTGAGCGCGCCCTCGTGCGCGGGCAGATAGAGGCGCTCGACGTACTCGCTCACCATCCGCGCGGTGCCGAACTGCGGCCCGAGCTCGGCGATCGACTCGCGCATCAGCGCAACCCAGCGCCGCGGCAGCCCGTCCGCGTCCCGCTCGTAGAAGGCGGGAATGACCTCCTCCTCGAGCACGGCGAAGAGTGCGTCGGCGTCCGCCTCGTCTTGCTCGGCCTCGTCCTCCCGCGTTCCGCCGTCGATCGCGAACCCGACCGCCGGCGAGTACGCCTCCGCCCACCAGCCGTCGAGGATCGAGACGTTGAGCCCGCCGTTGAGCGCCGCCTTCATCCCCGACGTCCCCGACGCCTCGTGCGGCCGGCGCGGCGTGTTGAACCACACGTCCACGCCCTGCACGAGCCGCCGTGCGAGCGTCATCTCGTAGTCCTCGAGGAAGACGACGCGGCCGGCCGCCGCGGGAGTGCGCGCGAAGTCGACGACGTCGCGAATCAGGCCCTTGCCACCCTCGTCGGCCGGATGCGCCTTACCGGCGAGGAGGATCTGGATCGGGCGCTCGGAGTCGCCGAGCATCGCGGCGAGGCGCTCGGGCCGCGAGAAGAGGAGGCTCGCGCGCTTGTACGTCGCAAACCTGCGGGCGAAGCCGATCGTGAGCGCGTCCCGGTCGAGGGTGCGGGTGCCGCGCGTCTCCGCAACGAACTTCAGCAGACGCCGCTTCGCGCCGACGTGCGCCTCCCATAGCGGCGCGTCCGCGATATCCCGAGCCCGCTCGAACTGCGGGTCGGTGTCGCCGAGCAGCTGCTCGAGTTCGGGAGAGATCCACGTGCGCTGGTGGACGCCGTTCGTGATCGACGTGATCGGCACGTCGTCGATCTCGCGCTCCGGCCAGAGGTCGTGCCACATCTTGCGCGACACCTCGCCATGGAGCGCCGACACCCCGTTGGCGTAGCGCGACGTCCGCAGCGCGAACGGCGTCAGGCCGAAGCGTTTCTCGTCGGGCGAGACCTTGCCGAGCGCGAGGAACTCCTCCCACTGGAGCCCGCAGCTCGAGACGAGCCCCGCCACGTTCTGCTGCACGAGCTCCGGATCGAACACCTCGTTCCCTGCCGGCACGGGTGTGTGGGTCGTGAAGACGGTCGACGAACGAAGCTGCTCGAGCGCCTCCTCCGGCGCCATTCCCGCGGCGGCGTACTCGCGCCAGCGCTCGAGCTGGAGAAACGCGGAGTGGCCCTCGTTGAGATGGAAGACGGTCGGCGCGAGCCCGAGCTCGCGCAGCACGCGCACGCCGCCGACGCCGAGCAGAAGCTCCTGCCGGAGGCGGTTCGGCCGGTCGCCGCCGTACAGCGTGTCGGTGACGGCCCAGTCCGGATTACCCTCGACGTGGGTGTCGATGAGGTAGAGCGACACGCGGCCGACGCGCACGCGCCACACACAGAGCCGCACCGGGACGAGCTGGCCGCTGTCGTCGGCGAGCGCCACGATCGGCGCCATCGGCACGAGCTCGAGCGGCAGCCGCGTCGTGTCCGTCAGCGGGTAGTGCTCCACCTGCCGGTCGTCGGCGTCGAGCCGCTGGCGGAAATAGCCACGCCGGTAGAAGAGCCCGATCCCGACGAGCGGCACGCCGAGCTCAGAGGCGGCCTTGAGGTGGTCGCCGGCGAGCACGCCGAGACCGCCGGAGTAGATCGGCAGGCTCTCGTCCAACCCGAACTCGGCGGAGAAGTACGCGACGAGGAACTCGTCCGGCCGCTCGCTCTGCGTCCACCACGTCTGTGCGCCGCGATCGCGGATCAGGCGGTCCTGCACGCGCTCGAGGCGCTCGCGGTACGTGGGGGTGAGCGCGCGCTCGAGGTCGGCGTCCGTCAGCTCCGAAAGCAGCGCCGTCGGGTTCGCGTGGAGCTCGTTGAAGCGGCGCGGCTCGAGGTCCATGAAGAGGCGCCGCGCCTCGGCGATCCACGTGAACGAGAAGTCGCCCGCGATCGCGGCCAGCGCCGCGCGCAGGGATGCGCCGTCCTGTACCTCCTCCACGAGGCGGCACCCTAACGCGACGGCGGTACCGTCCTGCGTGTGGAACGGCTCGAAGCCATCCTCCGGGAACGGATCGCCGTGCTCGACGGCTCCTGGGGCGTGCTCATCCAGCGGCAGGTCAAGGGGGAGGAGGCCTACCGCGGCGAGCGGTTCCGCGACCATCCGCGCGACGTCGCCGGCAATCCCGACATCCTCAACCTCACCCGTCCGGACGGCGTGCGCGACATCCATCGCGGGTACTTCGAGGCGGGCGCCGACATCGCCACGACGAACACGTTCACCGCGACGCGCGTCGGCCAGGCCGACTACGGGTTGCAGGACTACGCCGCCGAGATGTCGTACGAGGGGGCGCGGCTCGCACGCGAGGTGGCGGAGGGTTACGACGGCATCGTCGCCGGCTCCGTCGGGCCGCTAAATGTCTCCCTCTCTCTTTCGCCGCGTGTCGACGACCCGGCGTACCGCTCCGCGACGTTCGACGAGATCGTGGACGCGTACGCGGAACAGATGCGCGCCCTGCGCGACGGCGGCGTCGACTTGCTCCTCATCGAGACGGTGTTCGACACGCTCAACTGCAAGGCCGCGATCTTTGCCGCGCAGGACGCCACGCCCGAGCTGCCGCTCTGGCTGTCGTTCACCGCGGTCGATCGCAGCGGCCGGAACCTCTCCGCGCAGACGGTCGAGGCGTTCTGGATCTCGGTCGAGCACGCGCAGCCCCTCGTCGTCGGGGTCAACTGCTCGCTCGGCGCGAGCGAGATGCGCCCGTTCGTCGAGGATCTCGCCGAGATCGCGCCGACGTGGGTCGCGTGCCACCCGAACGCCGGTCTGCCGAACGCGCTCGGCGAGCACGACGAGCAGCCCGAGGACACGAGCCGCTTCCTCGGCGAGTTCGCGCGGGACGGCCTCGTCAACATCGTCGGCGGCTGCTGCGGGACGACGCCCGAGCACGTCCGGCAGATCGTCGCCGCGGTCGATGGCGTGGCGCCGCGCGTGGTGCCGCCGGGCCGGCCCGCGACTCGCTTCAGCGGCATGGAGCCGTACGAGCTGCGCGACGACTCCTCGTCCAATTTCACGCTTGTCGGCGAGCGGACGAACGTCACCGGCTCGGCCCGGTTCCGGCGCCTCGTCGAGGGCGGGAAGATGCAGGAGGCGCTCGACGTCGCGCTCGAGCAGGTGCGCGGCGGCGCGAACCTCCTCGACGTGAACATGGACGCTGACCTGCTCGACGGCGAGCAGGCGATGACGACGTTCCTCAACCTCGTCGCGACCGAGCCGGAGGTCGCGCGGATACCGATCATGATCGACAGCTCGCGCTGGACGGTGCTCGAGGCCGGCCTCAAGTGCATCCAGGGCAAGGGCGTCGTCAACTCGATCTCGCTCAAAGAGGGGGAGGAGCAGTTCCTCGAGCAGGCGCGCCGCGTGCGCCGCTACGGCGCCGGTGTTGTCGTCATGGCGTTCGACGAGCAGGGCCAAGCCGACACGTGCGAGCGGAAGGTCGCGATCTGCGAGCGCGCGTACAAGCTCCTCACCGCGGCCGGCTTCGCGCCGGAGGACATCATCTTCGACCCGAACGTCCTCGCCGTCGCGACGGGCATCGACGAGCACCGCGGCTTTGCGAAGGCGTTCCTCGAGGCACTGCCGCTCATCAAGGAGCGTTGTCCCGGCGCGAAGACGAGCGGCGGGATCTCGAACCTCAGCTTCGCGTTCCGCGGCAACGACGCAGTGCGCGAGGCGATGCACTCGGCGTTCCTCTTCCACGCGATCGGCGCCGGCCTCGACATGGGCATCGTCAACGCCGGCCAGCTCGTCGTGTACGAGGACATCGCGCCCGAGCTCCTCGAGCTCGTCGAGGACGTCATCTTCGACCGGCGCGAGGACGCGACCGACCGGCTGGTCGAGCTCGCCGGCCGCTACGGCGGCGAGAGCGTGAAGCGGGAACGCGACCTGTCGTGGCGGGAGGCGCCCGTCGAGGAGCGCCTCGCGCACGCGCTCGTGCACGGGATCGTCGATCACATCGAGGCCGACACCGAGGAGGCCCGCGCGGTCGCAGCGCGCCCGCTGGACGTGATCGAGGGGCCTCTGATGGACGGCATGCGCGTCGTCGGCGACCTCTTCGGCTCCGGCCGGATGTTCCTGCCGCAGGTGGTGAAGTCCGCGCGCGTGATGAAGCGCGCCGTCGCGTACTTGCAGCCGTACATGGAAGACGAGAAGGACGGAACGCACGGGGCGCAGGGGAAGGTGC